>JAYVBB010000224.1:0-16919 GCA_043750715.1 Pseudomonadota bacterium
TGGTCGGCCGTCGCCGCGACGATCGAGTCGTAGACGGGCTTGGTCAGGATCGGCGAGGTGCCGCCTTCGTCGAAGGGCATGAGGCGGTTGGCCGCCCGCGCGTCGGACCAGGAGGACGAGACTTTGATCGTCGGATAGATCTGGCCCGCGGCGTTCCGCGGCAGCAGGTAAGACAGGTCGTTGACGTCTACTGCCGTCTCGTTGGGGTTCGTCGCGTTAGTCAAGACGTCGCTACCTGCGCCGTCCTGACGGGGCTTGCAAGCGAAGAAGGCGGAGGCTCCGACCAAACCGGTGACGACCAGGGAACGACGCATGAAAAATCCTTTCTAAATCAGCAGGAAGAGAAGATCTATTTCGCGTTTGCGGCACAGCCGTCATCTATGTTGAGGTCTTCGATGTTCTTGCACTTCCCGCCTTTCGGCTGGATCGCCCAGACCCTCTCACTGGTGCTCGACGTGATCTCAGAACAGTTGGATCCTGCCGAGACGACCGCAACCAAAAACTTGGCTTCGCAGGAGTCGTTTCTGAAAAGAACGTTATAGGCGCTGCTACCACCGGCTTTTACCAGCTTGCAGGCTTGGGGGGAGTTCACTGGAGCACCAGAAGCGAAATCCAGGCAGGTTTGACCGTCGAGTCTGACGGTTGTGATGTTTGCTTTCGGCACTTTGCTGCAGTCGGTGAATGGACCTGCTTTGAAAGCTGGGGAGCCGGAGCAGTCGGCGTTCGCGAAGAATTCGACGGTAGCTTGCTGAGCGACCTTTGCCGCCTTGGCCCAGCCGGATTGCAGCGACAGGCAGCCGTTCAGACGCGGTTTGTCGCCAGCGGCAGGGACTTCGCAAAGCGTGGTCCCCGTCATGCCGAGAGTCAGCGCGTTTCCGTCCATCGTCACCTTGATTTGGCTGATGCGGTTGGCGTCCGCGACGTAGGTCCAGGTGCCGATCGTCAGCTCGGGAGCGTTCGTCCCTTGCTGCTGCGACATGACCGCCTGGCCCATCTTGGCAAGCGTGAGCGTCATCGGTCCGCCCGTCCCCTGGCCTTCGAAGCTCATTTGGCTGAAGATCGGGCTCTGCTGAGGGCCGACTTTCGGCGTGTTGGCGCCGTCACCGCGTGTGCCCAGCGCAGCGGTGCCTTCGATCTTCGTGGTGCAACCGGCAGCGGCGAAGAGCGCGTCTTCGCGGGCGCCTTTGCCTTTGGTGAAGACGTAGGCGGGATTGGCTTCCGAGGAGCCCATGCCGATCGCGGCGATCCAGGCCTTTTCCTCCGCGGGTCCGTTACACACGGCGCCGGGGTTGTTGATGCGGCGGAGGTCGCGGTTGAAATAGTCGGCCAGCGCCGCCGTCTCGGTGACGGTACGGAGGCCGATGACCGGTTGGCCGTGCGAGTAGCCGAAGTTGCGGAGCGCGACGCCGACCACGTCGCCCTTGTTCGGCGCAGAACCCTTTGCGGGCCCGCCTTCGTCCACGGCGCCTTGAGCTTGGCCGGCGCCACGCGGAGCCGGCGGAAGGAAGCTGCCGATCGGGAAGCCCGAGACTCCTGGCGGAACTTTGTAACGCGGTGCGCTCGTCGCGGCGATGGTCGGGTCGCGGAGCTCTTTGAAAGCCTGGGAAGTGCCGTGACAAGTGACGCAGTCGTTGACGAAGAAGTGGGTCGACTCCGGGTCGTCTTTTTTCATCATGTTGAGGAGCGCCGAATCCTGCGGCGTGTCGATGCGGTCCGCATCGAAGGTGATCAGGTTGTCGAAGACCGGATTGTTCCGCGTCGGTTGAGGATCCATGCGCCACGTGCGACGGTTGCCGTCACTCATGATGATGAAGCCTTTTTTTGCGCTCGAACCGACGAGGGGACCCGCCGTATAGGCGGCCGTCTCGCGCGGGTCGGAGACGCCGCCGCCGAGGACCACGTCATACTGAACGCCGCCGACGACTTTTTCACGGATGACGGCCATGACCTGCGAGTTGGTGTACTTGTGCAGGAGGCTCGAGAGATAGTCGACGAGCGCTTGCGCGCCGGGGCCGCCGCTGCCCGCATTCTGATTGCCCGCGGCTTCTGAAGCGAGGCCCGGATGCGGCTGTAAGAGGTAGCCCGTCGTGTCGACGCCGGTCACCTCCTGCAGCTTCTTCTTCAGGCCCTGGACGTCGGCCTGCAGGGTGTCGTTCATGACTCCCGCGCCGGCGTTCAGGGTGTAGACCATATGTACGGTCGACTCTTTGATCTGCTTGCCGTCGGCGCTGACTGGCTGGAGGATCAGCCGGAGCTGAGTCTGACAGGCGGCGAGAGTGAACTTGTTGGCGCCGAAGATGTCTGCGATCTCTTGATTGAGCTGCGTCGCAAGGCCGGCAATCATCGTTTGGGACAGCGGGTTCTGGTAGTTCGTCCTTGCCTTGTCGAGAGCCAGCGACGGGGCGCACGGATCGATTCTAAACGACGTGATGACGAACGCCTCATGCTCGAAGTCCGTCTTCTCGTCGGCCTTGAACGGCGTTTTTAGCGATTTCGGCGTCTGGCCGAAGTTCTGCTGATCGGCCGTCGCCGCGACGATCGAATCGTAGACGGGCTTGGTCAGGATGGGCGTCGTGCCGCCTTCGTCGAACGGCATGAGCCGGTTCGCGGCGCGGGCGTCGGACCAGCTCGAGGCGACTTTGATCGTCGGATACACCTGTCCAGCCGCGTTGAGCGGGAGCAGATAGGAGAGGTCGTTGACGTCCAACGCGGTTTCGTTGGGGTTCGTCGCGTTGGTCTTCACGTCGCTTCCCGCACCGTCCTGACGGGGCTTGCAAGCGAAGAAACCTGCGACACCGGCGACTCCGACGACGACGAAAAAAGCGCGACGCATGCGACGTCCCTCAAAGAGAATTGATAAATGGGAGAGTGATGAGATGAGGCAAGAGGCTGGTTGCTGAAATTATATCCCATAAAAGGCCGGGATAGTTCAGTTGCGGCGAAAGACCGGAAATTGACGGGGGAAATTTCCGGAATTTGGGCAAATTACTTTTTCAGCTGCTCGACCTTGCTCACGACGTCTTCCGGTTTCCGGATCGGCAGGGAGCAGCGCTTGTCCGTACACGCGAAAGCCGCCGAGCCTTTGACCTCTGGATAACTCACGTCCATCCGCCGAAGGGGGCCTTCCGCCTTGTCCCACCATTCGACCCTTTTGTACGTCGCGGGATACTGCAGCGCCGCCAGGAACAGGGCGCGGGCGTTGGCGTCGGTCTTCGGGCCGACGACCGTGACGTGGGTCGGATCCCGCGTCAGGTCGACCTCGGCCAGCAAGACGCCGGCCGTGGGGAGCTTGTCGGCCACTCCCTTGGCGGTCACGAACCGCATGGCCCGGTCCGCCGCCTCTTTGTGCTTCGCCTCTCCGGTGTGCTGGTAGAGAAGGTTGGCGAACCGCGCGAGGTCGGTCATCTCGTCCCGGGTCGAGGCGAATCCTCTGTCTCCCGGCAGAGGAAACTTTCCGGTCATGAACGCCAGAGCTTTCTCGGCTGCGGCCAGGTAGGTCCGGTCGGCGGTGACCTGGTAGAGGGCGAGCTTGGCCCTCGCCATCGACAGGGTATCGGCCAGGAAGGGTCCACCGGTGTCTTTTTCGCCGTGCCGGAAGCCGCCCCCCTCGATGCCGCGGTTCTTCGTGATCCAGGCGTCCGCCTTCTGCGCGTCCTCGAGCAGCGCGGGACGGCCCGAAGCCGCGAAGAATTGGCAAAGTGCTTGAATCATCCAGCCGTTCTCGCGCGCGTAGATGTTCTGATCGATGCGCGGCACGCCTTTGGCGCGCCGCTGTTCGTCGTTGAGTTCAAAGTACTCGCCGCTGTGCTCGCCCTGGACCTGGTCGGCATCCATGCTCGTGTAAAACGCGCCCGAGGCGTCGGTAAGGAACTTCTTCGCGAAGCGGTAGACGCCGGTCGCCGACGACAGGTTCTTCTCCGATTGCCCGAGCGTCGCGGCGAGCGCGAACATCCGGATGTTCTCCGCCTGGTATTGCATGATCTTTTCGAAGTGCGGCTTGGTCCAGACGCTTCCTTCGGAATACTGATACACGCCTCCCCAGACGGGGTCGATCAGGAGTCTTTCCTTGTCGATCGTGGCGACGAGGCGGTCCTTCTCCTGGGCGTCGCCCGCGTGAGCTTTGACCATCGCGTATTCCACGGACCGCCATTCGAGGAATTTCAGCGTTCCCCCCCAGCCGACGTTTTTCTGGTCGTAAAGGTCGTCGTGGCTCTTTTGCAGCGCTGCCCGCTGCGCGTCGGAGAGCACGGCCTTCTCCGAGAACGCGATCTCGGGTTCGGGCTTTGCCGAGGGTCCGGGCGTCGGATCTTTCCAGAAGGTCTCGAGCATTTTCGCCATCGAGTCGGGAGGAATGTATCCCGAACGTTTGGCCAGGTCCTTGCCGGCGGAGTCGAAGACGATCGTCGCGGGCCACCCGAAGTCTTCGTAGCGATTCGCCAGGTCGGGGCGCGAGTCCTGATCGACTTTGACAGCGAGGTAGTGGTCCTGGATCAGCTTTACGACGGCCGGGTCCGTGTACGTTTTTTCGTCCATGACGTGGCACCAGTGGCACCAGATCGCCTCGAGGTCGAGCAGCACCAGGCGATGCTCCCGAGTGGCGCGCTCGAAGAGGTCGTCGGTCCACGGCAGCCAGGCTATGGGGCTCTTCGTGGCCGGGCCGGCCGACGCTTGGCAGAAGAACGACCAGATCATCAGGAACGCCGCGGCCGCTTTCTTCACGTGACCCTCCTCCGGTTTCAGAGGTAAACTAGAACATCTAAGCCCCAGAATTGCGAGAAGAAGATGCCCCATAGGATTTTGGTCGTCATTGGTTTGTCGGTGCTGCTTGGCGGCTGCCAGACTCTCGAAGAACGTCTGGCTTCGCGGGTCGGTTGCGACTCCAAGAAGCTGAAAGTCCATTTCCAGATGAACGTGCCGGCCTACAGCCAGTACGAGTTCGTCTGCGAAGGAAAGAAGCACACCTGCCGCGACGCGCCGTTCGTCAGCACCTGCAGCGACGGCTGGCATCGGGACCAGAAGGGCAAGGAAAACGAAAAGAAGACCAAGAAGTAGCGGCAAGGTGAAGCCCTTTCCTCCTGCCAGGACGGCAAAGCGAGAGGGCCGAAGATTTTTTACCGGGAAACGGGCGCCTGCCTGCTGTCGCAGAAGCTGAGCCCCGCCTAACGGGCTTTCAATCCTGGAGTGACTTCGTGTCGTCCCGTCTCTAGCTGTCGCCGATGCCGTGACGCAGTCTGCCGCCTAAAAACGTCGATCGCCTGGGCCCAAACTGGTACCATCTAACGGCTTTCTCACGCCTTTACTTGGAGCCGCGCATGAAGTTCAAGGGACTCGTTGCATTAGTGTTCGTCGCCGGGATCGGAGCTTCCGCGGCGTTTTTCTCATGCGGCAAGAGCGATAGCGATTCGAGTGACGACGACGACGCCAGCAGCGAAGGCAAAGACGTCACGCAGGCTTTCAGGCTGGCGATCAAAGGCGCCTCCGTGGAATTTCCGGCGGGAAGCTTGGACGCGGGATCGAAAGTCGAAATCAAAACCGGAACGGCGCCCTCCGAGTTCGCGGCTGAAGGCGTCACGGGCGCCTCGGCGACGATCGAGATAGCCGGCACGGACGCAGCCTCGGCCGCCTTGGCGCAAGTGAAGGCGCCGATGACGGTAGCCCTCGACATCACCGCGGCCGCTGCCCTGGCGGACGTGGAAAAGACGACGGCGAACCTCTGCGTTCTCGGCAAAGGCCAGGACGGCATTTTGCGCAAATGGATCAACCAGGTTCTGAAGGTTGACTCCACGACCAACAAGGTTAAGTTTCCGGCACTGTGGTTGGGCACTTTCCAGGCCTTGTATTGCGGCGAAAACTTCGCGAAAGTCCCGGCAGTGAACGCCGAAGGTACGGCCGTCACGGAAGTCGATACGAACACCAACACGTCGACTGCTACCAAGACGGTCACCGATACGAGCACCAATACGAACACCGGCACAGTCACCGACACGCTGTCGACGACGCCTTGCAACACCGTCGTCAATGACGCCCCTCAAATCAACGCCCAAGCCAGCGGCGCGGCTGCGCCGGCGGCAGTCGGAGGGACGGTCCTTGACGGCACATACTTCCTGACCAGCGTCGTTGCCTACACTGGCTCCCCCATTCAAGCGGGGTTCACTTTCAAGAGCACCATGGTCGTGACCGGCGCCGCCGCCGAGATCTCCAGCGAAAACACGGGTGACGATCCGGATACCGAGACGTTTGTGCTCACGCCGGTAGGCACCGACCCGAACGTGGCCCGCTCGTGTCACACGAAGGATGAACCCTTGGCTGATTACTCGGGTTATACCGTCAACGGAAACAACCTGACGTTCTACGTTTCGACCTACAATGTCGCGCTGACTTACACCAAGCAAGCCGACTGATAAACTAGACGCAAAAAGGCCCGCGGATTCGGCGATGCCGGGTCTGCGGGTCTTTGTCGTCGACCGAAATCCACAAGACGAGTATAGTTCGCTAACCTCCAGGCGGTTCAAATGACCCATTTAGACGCGGATGCCATCGTCATCGGCTCCGGCTCGGGCGGCCTCAACGCCGCTCTGGCGATGGCGCGCTCTGGCGCGAAGGTCATCGTCCTGGAGCAGCACTATGCGCCGGGCGGGTGGTGCCACAACTTTACCAAAGACGGCTACACCTTTTGCCCGGGTGTGCACTACATTGGCCGGCTCGCGGAAGGTGGCGAAACGCGGGAAATCTACGAGGGTCTCGGCGTCGCCAATGAGCTGACGTTTTTCGAGCAAAATCCTGATGCCTACGAGCATTGTGACATCGCTGGCGTAAAGTTCGACTACCCGAGCTCGCTGCCCCTTCTAGGCGATAGGTTGCAGGCCAGGTTCCCGCACGTGCAAGCGGGGATCCGGAGCTACATGCAGGTGCTGCAGGAAATGGTCGCGCAGTGGCCCGAAATCTACAAAGTCGACACCTTGTGGCAAAAGCTGACGGTGCCCCGCCGGACCAAGTCGATAGGCAAATATGGTCTCTTCAGCCTGCGGCGGATTCTGGAGGCGCGCATCGCCGACCCGGTCGTCCGCGCGATCCTGTCCGTGCAGTGTGGTGACCAAGGTTTGCCCCCCGGCCAGACGTTGATGTTGTTGCACGCCGGGCTTGCTCGTCATTACGAGCAGGGCGGGTTCTATCCGAGCGGCGGCGGAGGGGCGATCGCCTGGGCCTACGTCCGGGCGATCAAGCGGGCCGGAGGCAAAGTCAAAGTCGGCGCCAAAGTGGAAAAAATTCTGGTAGAGGGGAGCGGCAGCAAACGCCGAGCCCTGGGCGTCCGGCTCGAGGGCGGCCGGGAGTTGCGTGCAGGCAGCGTCATTTCGAATGCCGATCCGCACCAGACCTACCTCGGACTCGTCGGTGCGCAGCACTTGAGCCGGTCCTTGCAGAAGCGCTTGCAGCGAACCCGCTACTCGACCTCGTCGCTGCATTTGTTCCTGGCGGTCGACGTCGATCCGCGCGCGTTCGGCCTCGACTCAGGCAACGTCTGGTACTCCCGGACGGCCGATTTCGACGAGCTTTTCCGGCGGTCGCGGCTGCCGGAGCTTTACGAAGGGGACGAGTTCGACGGGCTCTTCCTCTCGGCGCCGACGCTGAAGGATCCCGACGGCTACAACGGGAAGGCGCACACTTTGGAAGTGGTGACGTTCGTCGGCTACGAAGCCTTCCGCCAATTCGAGCGCACCCAGACGGAAATCCGCGGCGCGGCGTACGATAAGCTCAAGGAAAAAATCACGGCCATGTTCATGAAGACGTTGGAGCGTGTCGTCCCGGGGCTCGGCAAACACGTGGTTTTCAGCGATCTTGGTACTCCGCTGACCAACTCCCACTACATCAATTCCACCGAAGGCTCTGTCTACGGGACGGAAAAGTCGCTCCGGCACATGGGCCCGTTCGCTTACCGCTGCCGCTCGGAAATCGAGGGTCTGAGCCTCGCCGGCGCCAGTACCACCGCGCACGGGGTTTCCGGCGCGGCGATGTCGGGTCTGTTTGCGGCGGCTGGCGTGCTCGATTGCAGCTGGCAAAGCCTTCTGAATCCCGCGGGGCAAGCGTTGCGTGTTCGGCCGGCGGAAGGGAATTGACGGCGGTGAATCAAGATGGCTCGCCGGCGGCCTCCAGCCCTCAGGGACTAGCGTCAGCTTTCAACCGCGACTTGCAAGTGAAGTCTACTGCTCCGGTGTTCGGAAACGTCACGCTGCCTTCCGTCTCGCCAAAGTCGGCGCTTGCAACGCCTGCGGCTAGTTGAAATTGCCCGGAGAACGTCCAATGGCGATCGCTGTCGCGGGCTGCACGCAAAGTTAAGGCTGGCCACAAACTGTTTTTTACCGCGGACGAAAATAAAAAGGAACCAACCGTCGTGAAGTCGTCCGACCCGTTAGAACTATAGAATCCATCGGAAATATAAATGGCGAGGCGTTCATTGCCCTTGTCTACGCAATCAAGAATGAGGATTTGCGTGTCGACTGACTGTTTGTCACCGTTGTCGACGGTCGAACTGGGAATCGTCGTTCCGGGTTGGGGTACTGCCGAGGCATCTTTTGGTCGGTCGGACGAAGCGTCGGAGGTTTTCTTGTCGCCTTCGTCATCCTGGGCTGCCGGTTCCTTGTCCTCAGTAACCGGGGTCTCGTGGCAGGTAGACCAGTTTAAGCGCGGTTGGACCTAGCAGCGGCGTGCCTCGCGGAAAAATCACCGTCTGTCACGGTCCTAGCGGAGAACCTCTTTCGCCGCGGCGATGCCAGAAAGGCACGCGCCTTCCATGAATCCCTGCCACTCGTAGAACGAATTCGTATGTTCGCCGGCGAAATGCAGGTTGCCAGCCGCTTGCCCTTCGATGCCGGCGATCGTCGTGAACTGTCCGGGCCTATAGCAGGTATAGCTGCCCTTGGTGAGCGGGTTATTGGGCCACGGCTCCAAGTGTACCAAAAGGGCGCCGCTCGTAGCCGTGGCCGCTGCGTTCAACGCGCCGGGGACGACCTTGTTGAAGTCCTCCAGGAAGCGAATCGCCTCGGCCTGCTCATTTTTCTTTTGTAGGCGCAAGCCCCGGGCTGCGCTCGAGTAGTCCGTAATGACAGCGTTGCTTTCCGTTGCTTTGGACGGGTTGGTCTGCCAAGTGCATTGATGATTGATCAGGTCTGAGTACGACGCGCCAGCGGAGCCGACAGCCTTCCAAGGCTGAGACTTGAACGCCACCATCAGCTTCGCATTATTGCCGTAGCCGAGCTCCTGAATCGCCCTGGCTTTCGCCGGCGAGAGTCCAAGGCTCGCGTCTAGCGCAACCGTTCTCAGTACGGAAAACGGTAAAGTCAGCACGACGTGGTCATGCGTTCTGGTAACCGTTTTGGTTCCTGACGTCAGGGTCAATTCAATCTTGCCAGTTGCTGCCTTGGACACTTTCACCAGCTTGTGTCCGAGATCGATTTGCCCGGTGAGTTTGCCGGCCAGACCATTGGCAATGCGATCGTTGCCTTCGACCACATGATATCGTTCGTCGCTGAACACGCCCCAAGGCTGGAAGCGATTCCGTTTGTCTGCGTGAATGAACATCAGGAAGTTCAGGGCGCTCTGATCCTCCACCGCGAGGCCAAATTCAGCTTGATAGCAGTTGGATACGGCCGCACGAACGAGCGGGCCAGCCTTGACGCCCGCCCGGTTCTTGCCGTCGAGATAATCGGCGAGCGACGTACGGTCGACGACTTCGTCGTGCGTATTGAACGCCGCCGCCGTGGGTCCAGCCGACAGCCTGGTCAGGTCTTCCCGCATAGCCGCCACGAACGCGCGGTACTCGCGAACGACTTCGGACTCGGCGTAGTTTTTCCCGGCGAATTGGTAGAGCACTTCGCCGGGAAACTTGTTCACGTCTTCGAGGGTGCCGCCGAATTCTCTGGCGTATCCGATCATCGTCTTGTGGAGGTTGTCGATCAACTCTCCGCCGCGTTCAATCGTTTGGCTCCCGGGGCCGAAGCCGCGCATGGACCACTGCCGCCCACCGGCACGGTCCGCGGCCTCATAAAGGCGCGCATTGACGCCCGCAAATTTGAGCTCGTTTGCGCAAACCAACCCGGCAAGACCCGCTCCGACGATACCAACGTCTAGAGAAGCCCTGGGGCTGGAAAACGCGCGATTCGACAGCGTTGCCAGTGCGGCTGTTCCCGCAAGACCACCGATGAAGTCACGACGCCGGATGTTCACGAAACCTTCCGCGCGACGCTGCAGACCTTCGTCCACCGAGACGCCTCGGCGCGAGCAATCATCCGCTAGGCGCATGTCACTCAGCATCCGAAGAAAAAGCGGGCTCTTCGCCATGGGTCATCCGTGGTTCTTTGTTGGGTTGCGGCCGCGTTTAGCTGACGGCCTCTAATTTTAAGCCGTTTAGAAGCGGACACCTACACAGCCTGTTTGGCAGGACCGCGAAACTCGGACGGTAAGAGCGTTGATTTTGAGGGTTTAGCCATCCTAGACCGCAAGTCGCCGCCAATTGATCTTACGGCTGTGGGCGATGCGTACGCATCGTCTTCCCAAGGGCGAGCGCAGCGGCAGAGAAGGCGATCGCGAGCGCCCCGACATAGGAGAAATTTTCGAGGCGAAGCGTGACCGGGCTGCGCCGCGCGATCGCGCCCGCCAAAAAAGGGCCTATGCTCGTCGATAGAAGCGAAATCGAATTGTAAACGGTAGTAAACATGCCGCGATTTTTATCATCCGAAAGGTCCAGAAGGATGGCATGGGCCGGAACAAGCCGCCCGACTGCCACCGCCATAAATAGCACAGCGACCACTGTTGCGACAGGCAACGAGACTCGGGGCAGATTGGTCACGATCGCCACCATGACCATCAGACAAGGCAACAAGACATTTAGCGCCGTATACTTCCCCGCGTGATCGGTCCATTTCCCGACGGTGATCGCGGTCACGAGACTCCCAGCGCCCATGAGCAAAAAGATCCACGCAAAGTTGCCTTTGGCGATGCCGCTATTGAGCTCCATGTACTGAGCCATCAGCGGGACGACGCAATTCGTCCCTAGCCCGAGGCACATTACAAACAGGAACGCCCTCGCATAATAGCGATTTTTCACGATGGCCTGCATCCGCCGGAACAATTCGGCGGTGGTCGCCCTTTGCGCCGACCTTAGTGCCGGTAGACGCACGAAAGCCCAAACCCAATTGGCTAGGCCTAATAGAAAAATAGCAAAAAACGAGGCTGAAACGCTCTTCGTCGCTAGATTCACCGCGACGCAAAGTGGAAGCCCGACGACCGCCGCACCGGCAAACGCCGACCCTAAGAGCCCCAAGGCCTTCCCGCGCCGATGGTCGGGAAATACGTCGCCGACTATAGCCAGGACGACGCAGGCTGTGATCCCGCCAAAAGCACCCGCGAAGCCTCGCGCCATCAAGCAGGTCCAATAGTTGTGAGCTTGCGAGGTCGCCAAGATCGATGCAAGAAGGCCGGCAAAACTGGCTAGGATGAGATTTTTTCGGTCAAACCGATCCATGAAGGTCGCGACCATAGCGCCGCACAACGCTGCCGAAAGGCCATATATGCCAACGCTCGTCGTGTACTGCTGCAAAGTCATTTGAAATTTTGACTGGATGGTCTCCGCCAAAGGTGTCATCAGCAAAGCATCGGTAATTTCGACGCCGTTCATCAAAACCAGGATGCCGAGCAATCGGCGTTCGCTTGGGTCGAATTTTTCTGAATGCATGAAAATTACTTGTCAGTCACCGGCAGGTTTCGGCGAAGGCGACAGCGCCTTCAACAATAGGCGAAGACCGCCGCCGCAAGGGGTCCGAGGATAACTTCATTGCCGGCCCGCGACACTTGACCGGCAACGTGTAGCAGCACCAACTGGTCCCAGTCACCGTCCCGCACGGCCGTGCGACGCACACCGAAATTGATCAGCACCTGAATCTTCTGCCCGGCGAGCTCGCGGCGAAAGAGTAAGACTTGTTTTTTGATCCGCGTCCCTTTCACGGCTCCATCTTTAAGAGCAGGCCATTCTCGCCGCATCTTCAGCAATGCGCGCACCGTGTGCAATAAGGACGTCTCATTTTGAGATTGGTTCTCGACGTTCGCGCTGACGTGGTCGTCGCTTACCGGCAGCCACGTATCCGCGGCACTTGAGAAGCCCGCGTTGCGCCCGCCGGTCCATTGCATCGGTGTGCGCACTTCGTCCCGGTTCACCAAATGCCCCAAGGCGCGTGCGGCGGCCGAGAAAAATTTAGGAAATTTGCGTGCCATCGGGTCGAGCGCGCGCACCCCAGGCAGGCGACTACCTTGCATGCCGATTTCTTCGCCGTAATATAGGCAGGGGCTGCCGCGCACGGTGAGCTGGAAGAAATGGAGCAAACGCGCTTTGA
Organism: Pseudomonadota bacterium; assembly: GCA_043750715.1. Taxonomy (GTDB): domain Bacteria; phylum Bdellovibrionota_B; class Oligoflexia; order Oligoflexales; family CAIYRB01; genus CAIYRB01. The sequence continues at coordinate 12,384 of JAYVBB010000224.1, forward strand.
CTTCGTTGCCTCGTAAGCGGCTCATGCTGCGTACGCGGTCATGGTTGCTGAAAACGTAAACTGGGCTATTGGGTGCCGGAAATGTGGCCTCGGCGCGCAAAAGCGTGCGCAAGAACCACCTGGCTTCGAACCGAAAGCGCAGCATTTTGAAATCGAAGACATGAGTTAGCCGGTTCGTGCCGTCGCCGACGAAGCGCGCGATCGTGGCGTCATCGCCGAAGACTTCGCCGAGCAATATGCGCTCCCCGAATTCCTTGACTACCTCCCGTAGCTCGCGCGCGAATTCGCTGCATTCCGGCAAATTGACCGTATGCACGAAGTTCTGGCCGAATCCGGATAAATCGCTGTCCGACGGAAAGAGCTTCAGCGCGGGCGGATTGTCTCTGAACGCCACGTCCTTAAATATCACGTTGAAGATGTCGAAGCGAAAGCCGTCAACACCTTCGCGCAGCCAAAAGCGCACGACATCGAACGCCGCCCGCTTGACCTGCGGATTGCGGTAGTTGAGATCCGGTTGAAATGGCAAGAACGACGCGAAGAACCACTGGTCGCGGCGCGGCTCGTAGTGCCAGCCGGACCCGCCTGTCATGCTTTTCCAATTGTTCGGCTTTTCGCGCCAGATATACCAATCGGAGTGCTCATTTTCCCGCGAACTACGCGACGCGGAAAACCAGGGATGTTCGATCGACGTGTGGTTGAGCACTAAATCGAACAAGACTTTGAGCCCGAGCTCATGTGCTCGCTGAATCAAACGGCGTGCGGCCTCGACGTCGCCGTACTCCGGCGCAATTGCATAGTAGTCGGTAATGTCATAACCGAAATCGCGCTGCGGGCTTTTGAAAAATGGCGATATCCAAATCGCGTCAAAGCCGAGGTCCCGTACGTAAGAAAGTTTTTGACAGACGCCGTCCAGGTCACCGATGCCGTCACCATTGCTGTCCATAAACGAGCGGGGGTAGATCTGATAGATCGATATATTGGCGGGAGTATAGAGAGTCACATCGTCTGTCATCGGGGCTAGTGGTCTGATGGGCCGGGCTGCCCGTGCCGATTGCCTTGGTGGCAATGTCGCGCCGACCGGAGACCGTCGTCGGTGAAAAAAGAAGAGTGGCGTCCCATTTTGGCTTTGTACCACACCCGGCAGGTGGGGCAAGTGGCATAGCTTATCGCCGCCGATCGCCCACTTGCCCGATCGGACCTTTGACGATTCGAAGCAAGAAAAACGCGTATTTTCCCGCAAATGATGTGAGCAGACGCAACGCGACTCGCTGCTTTGCGCGCATTGACCGGAAACGGAAACTAAGTTACCCTGCGCCGCCGCCCGACGCGCACCGGAACACAGCCGGGTCTCTTCAGCGCGGCGCCGCGAACTGCTGCCGGTACCCGAAATAGTCGACGTCGATGTTTACGGCTGCGGTCACCCAGGAATACTTCAACGCGGGATTCATCGCGGCGGCCGGGAAGATCGCGTTGTACGGGGCGCCGGTGGTTACCGTGTCCAGCAGCGTACCGTTGACGTAGAAATCGGCGGTGGTGTCGTTGGTGATGACGATTTTATAGTTATGATAGGCGCCAGCGGCAAAGCTGGTGGTATCGGCGGCTGGGCCGTAAGCGGTGCCGGACGACATGACTTCGGCCTTGACGCTCGTATTGGTGACGCCAGCGGTCACGAGGAAGTAGACGCCGTTCGTACAGGTGCCGGCGGCGCTCAACGTGGCGCAGAGACCGAAACGGACGGTGCTGCCGGTGGCGCTTGGCACTACCATCGACGACTCGAGGGTGATCACCCCGGACGAAGCCGAAAGCAAACTATTCTTGATGGTGGTCGTTCCTTGGATCAAGCTGGCGTAGTTGGTGTTAGCGGTGCCGCCCGCGAAGCGAACGATGCCGGGGTGAACCGCCGAGGTCGATGAAACCGGCGTAATCGTTGAGGTCGCCACGCTCGTGGTCCAGTTCATGTTGCAGTTGGCGACGGTCGACAGACAGAAGAAGTCTTCAAAAAATACGATGGTCGAACGGGGATCCTGGAAATAGCTGGCTTTGAGGTTGCCGCTGGTGATTGCGCTGGCACTGAGGTTCGTCAGCGTGTTCGCACTGCCGCTGATCGTCTTGTTCGTGAGAGTTTCAGTCGCTGCTTCGGTCACGACGACGCCGGAAGCCGGGAACGTCGCCGCACTGCTAATGCCGGTGCCGCCACGCGTCGCCGCCAACTGAGCTTCGGAACTCAATACTCCCGAGCCGTCGTTGATCAGAACTTGGTTGGCGGACCCCGAGGCGATTTTCGTACGGGCGACGGCCGCGGCGGCAGAAAGGTCTGCATCGGTCAACGCATTCAGGGACAGAGCGCCGGTGGTGTTGTTGTAACTGATGGCGCCCGATGACGACAGCGCCGCCCGAGCGCGGGCGTTCGTGAAGTATTTGTTGCTCGTGCCTTCGGTCAGGGCGTCCGTATTGGCAAGCGCGCCCTGTTTGGCATTGAACGTCGTCCAGTCGGCGGCCGTAAGGTAACCAGCCGTCGAGCCGGTGGCCTGCGCGATCGCTAATGCACCCGTGCCGGAGTTGAGGCTCAAAGGTCCGGAGGCCGACAGCGCCGCGCGGGCTCTCGCGTCCGTGTAGTATTTGTTGGTCGAGCCTTCGCTCAATGCATCGCTATTGGCGAGGGCAGCTTGCTTGGCGTTGAACGTCGTCCAGTCGGCGGCGGTAAGGTAGCCCGCCGTCGAGCCCGTGGCCTGCGCCACCGAGAGGGCGCCCGTACCCGAGTTGTAACCGAGAGGGCCCGAGGCAGAGAGCGCGGCGCGAGACCGGGCGTCCGTGTAGTACTTGTTGCTCGAGCCTTCGGTCAGGGCGTCCGTATTGGCCAGGGCGCTTTGCTTGGCATTGAACGTCGTCCAATCGGCGGCAGACAAATAACCCGCCGTCGAGCCATTCGCTTGTGCGAGCGACAGCGCTCCCGTGCCCGAGTTGTATCCGAGTGCGCCGCTGGCAGAAAGAACCGAGCGGGCTCTCGCCGTCGTGAAGTATTGATTGGTCGAACCTTCGCTGACGACGTCGGAGTTCAAGGCCACGGCGCCCGTCTGACCATTGACGCTCGTCACGGGAGCAGACGGCGGCACGATCCAGGTCAGGCCGCCCGAGCCGTTGGTGGCAAGAATGTCGCCCGATCCGCCGTCAGCCGCAGGCAAAGTCCAAATGACATTGCCGGCTAACGTATCAGGCGATTTCAGGCCGACGAAGTTCGCGCCGTTGGCGGTCAGTTCTTTGAATCGGACTTCGCCAGTCTGACCGGCGGCGGCGCCGAAGGGACCGATGTTGGCGGCGTCTTGCGCCGCGGTGGTGACCTTGGCCAAAGACAGGGCCGTCGAGCCGGTGACCAGGGCCTGCTTGTTGCTGAACGTCAGCCAGTCGCTGCTGGTCAGGAAGCCGTTGCTGACGCTCGTCGCTTGCGCCAGGGCGTCCTGCTTGCTGTTGAACGTCGTCCAGTCCGTCGCGGAAAGGTAACCAGCCGTCGAGCCGGTGGCCTGCGCGATTGCCAAAGCGCCCGTGCCGGAGTTGAGGCTCAAAGGGCCGGAGGCCGACAGCGCCGCGCGGGCTCTCGCGTCCGTGTAGTATTTGTTGGTGGAGCCTTCGCTCAAGGCATCGGTATTGGCGAGGGCGGCTTGCTTGGCGTTGAACGTCGTCCAGTCGGCGGCGGTAAGGTAGCCGGCCGTCGAGCCGTTGGCTTGCGCGATGGCTAACGCCCCGGTTCCCGAGTTGAGGCTCAAAGGGCCGGAGGCCGACAGCGCCCCACGGGCTCTCGCGTCCGTGTAGTATTTGTTGCTCGAGCCTTCGGTCAAGGCGTCGGTGTTGGCAATGGCGGCCTGTTTGGCGTTGAACGCTGTCCAATCGGCAGCGGACAGGTAGCCTGCCGTCGAACCATTCGCCTGCGCGGCCGAAAGAGCGCCCGTGCCGGAGTTGAAGCTCAAGGGACCGGAGGCGGAGATCGCCGAGCGTGCCCGGGCGGTCGTGAAATATTGATTCGTCGAACCTTCGCTGATCGCGTCGGAGTTTAAAGCTACGATGCCCGTCTGACCGTTGACGCTCGACACGGGAGCCGACGGCGGCACGACCCAGGTCAAATCGCCCGAACCATTGGTCGACAGAACGTCGCCCGATCCACCGTCAGCCGGAGGCAAAGTCCAAATGACATTGCCGGTTAACGTATCGGGCGATTTCAGGCCGACGAAGTTCGCGCCGTTGGCGGTCAGTTCTTTGAATCGGACTTCGCCGGTCTGACCGGCGGCGGCGCCGAAGGGACCGATGTTGGCGGCGTCTTGCGCCGCGGTGGTGACCTTGGCCAAAGACAGGGCCGTGGAGCCGGTGACCAGGGCTTGCTTGTTGCTGAACGTCAGCCAGTCGCTGCTGGTCAGGAAGCCGTTGCTGACGCTCGTCGCTTGCGACAGCCAAGACCGACCCGGTGCACAAGGTCACGGTGATCCCGCGCGGCCGGGCGTTGGGCGTGACGATGCAGTTGCCCGAAGGCGACCGCTACAGCCTGGA
>JAYVBB010000225.1:0-5054 GCA_043750715.1 Pseudomonadota bacterium
AGCCGTGAATAGCGAGCGTTTCGAGATCCATGGTCGAGACGATACCCAGTCAAAGCGCGCCGAAGCAAGCCTCTTTCGACTCTAGGTAGTTGCCGATCCGCGTTTGCGGAGCGCTAAAGTTCAGAGGTGGAGGAACAGCACCCAGACGCTGTCGACCATCGCGTGCACGAGCGCCGGCACCGCCAGGCTCTTCGTGCGCATGTAAATGACGCCGTAGACGAGGCCCGCAACGGTCGCGAGCACGACGTAGCGCCAGTCGGGAAGGGGGCTATTGTTGAGATGCGTCGCGCCAAAGATCACCGAAGCGAGCACAAGGCCCAGAACGGGCCGGCCGAGGCGTTTCTGCAGGAGGTTCTGCAAGAGGCCGCGGAAAAGGAGCTCTTCCGGGATGCCGACGAAGAAGAAGAAGCCGATCGGCGTCAGAAAAGCCTTGGCAGGATCGACCTGGGGATGAAAGCCGATGAACTCCGTCGCCAAGCCGAACGGCAGAGCCACGGCGAGAAAGGCGCAAAAACCCAGCAGCGCCAGCGCCACGTCTTTCCGCTCCATGCTGAAGCGGAAATTGACTCCGGCGAATCCCCGCCAGCTCACGAACAGGATCATGGCGAGGTTGATTGCCATCACGGTATTGAGCATGTAGGCCGCGCCACCCGCAGGCCAGGTCCAGATGTCTTTCAGCAGCCCGAAGTCGAAAGGCATCCAGATGGCGGCAATCGCCAACCAGTCCAACCAGGTGACGTCGGTCCGCCGGCGCACCGGCAGGACCAGCAGCGTCGGGACAGCCACGAAAGCCGCGATGCGGGCGAACGAGCCCCAGGCAAAACTGCCCGTTCCCACGGCGTAGACGAGGTAGCCCGCCAGGAAGAAGGCGGAGATCTGGAGCAGCGCCGCGCCGGAGCTCCGGCGCATCCACCAGCCGAGGTCGCGCGCGAACGACGTCGTCGCAAAAGACAGGTACGGAAAAAGCAGCATGGCCAGCACGGTAAGGGCCATCACGAGCGGCACGCCGCCGTGGTCGCCGGCAACCGCGACGACTCCGGCGAGCCCGACCAGGCTCAACGTCAGGCCGGCGGACCAAAGCCAGCGGCTCTTGAGTCTTCGGCGCGCGCCGATGCTCGTCGTCAGTGTTTCTGCCATGGTCTCATCCCCGGCGCTGCTTCATCAGCCGGTCCTTGACCGGTTTCGTGAGCTTCTCGGTGGCCGCGGTCCAGGCCGCGGGCGAGATCTCCTCGGCGTGGCGCTCGAGAAATTTGAGCGCGTCGTCAGGCCGCCAATGTAGCCGGCAGGATCGAGCTGGGAGCGCTGGGGACGAACCCTGCACAGCGCCTGCTCGACCTCCCGAAGGTAGCGGCCTTGCGTCATCCCTCGAGGATTTCGCGGATCTTCGGCTCGGGTTTCCAGTAGTTCGGGCCCTTCATCACTTTGCCGCGTTCGTCGTAGATCGGTTTGCCGTCGGCGCCGAGCTTCGAGAAGTTCGATTCCATGATGATCTTCAGGACGTCCGGGAGCGGAAGACCCCACCGCCGGGCTTCGCTCGCGCAGTAGACGACGATGTCGCCGAGCCAGTCGGACATTTCGGCGAGCACGTCGGCTCGCACTTCCTTCGGCAGGTCGGTGCCGTGCTCGGCGGCGAGGGCTTCGTACTTCTTCGCCAGATCGAGGCCTTCCTCGACCTCTTCCGCGAGGATCCCATGGAAGTTGCGGACGCGCTCCGGACCCAGCAGCTGCGGCACGTCGTGGGACGGGAGCTTATAGATCTGGTTGAAACGCACGATGTCTTCGAAGAAGCGCTGCTCACCGGTCATGGGGCTCTCCTAATTGCTCGGGGAAATGTCGCTCATTCCCGGGTTTTGGGACAAGAGGTATTTCGGGACGGGAAGGATTCCGGCAGATGGATTCTAAAGCCGCCCAGGCAGAAGTCCGAGACAACAAAGGCAATACTAGGAGTAGTGCGATGGTCGCAACAAAGACGTGGACTCTTTTCCTCGGCGCCTCCCTTTTGCTGACCTTATCCGGCTGCCGGACCAAGGACCAAAGCGAACCGGAAGCTTCGACGATTTCGGCTACCGGCAGTGATGCCGTTTCCGCCGATCCCACCGCCCAAAGCAAGAGCGCCAAGCCGCTGAAGCCCAAAGGCCCTGGTGGAACGCACTCCTGGGACGACGGCGCCGGCGGCGAATGGCGCTACTTCAACAAGAAGCTGACCTGGGACGAAGCTTTGCAAAAATGCGAAGTTCTCGCCAAGACTACGAAGAAGCGCTGGCGCCTGCCCTCGCCGGTCGAGCTCCAGGAAGGCCTTAAGCGCGGCATTCTATCTTCCAAGAATCCGACTTTCGGTTGGATGTACCTGAACCAGACCTGGAGCTCGACCTGGGAGAGCATCCTCGGCGGCCGCGTCGCGGTCTACGTCGACCTTTCCAACGGCAAGAGCTTCCGCACCAGCATCGACCATGCGATGTCGGCGGTTTGCCTCCTCACCAACGACTCCGGAAGCAACGACACGTGGGTGGACGACAAAGCCAGCCAAGTGTGGCGTTACGCCGGCGACGACAAAGACTGGGCTTCGGCCGACAAAGCCTGCCGCAGCATGGCGCGCAACGAACGCCTGCCCTGGCGCATGGCGACGATGGCCGAGCTCGAGGCGGCGGTGAAACGCGGAATCCAAAGCGACGCCAACCCGGCCTTCGGCAAGGAATACCTGACGCTCACGTGGAGCAGCGAGTCGAGCACCGCGTACGGCCCTGAAGCCTATGTACTGGACCTGCGCATCACGAATCAGTTCCTGCTGAGCAAAGAGCAGAAGATCCACGGACTGTGCATCCGTCCGCTGCATCACTAACCGCGGAGACGTGAAGTCGGCCGACCGGATTTCTCACCGCGGAGGCGCGGAGCGCGCGGAGAACGGCCGCGCCTCCGCGGTCCTCACGGCGGATTGTAACTACCCGCCGTTTGCATTTCCCCGCCGCTCGAGCCGCCGAAGATGACCATCTTCGTGCCGCTCCAGACCGCTGCCGCGCCTTTGCGCGCCGTGGCGCCCGCGTTGGTCCGCATGCTCGGCACCACCCAGGTGTTGCCCGTCGAGTCGTAGAGGGCGCCGGCCGTGAGGTAACCCGTGCCGTCGAATCCGCCCCAGACGATCATGCGCGAACCGACAGTGTCCCAGACGGCGACGTGGTCCCGGCGCGCCAGTGGCGCGTCAGTCATCGTCATCGGCGACCAGGAATCCATGGCCGGGTCATAGACCGCACCGTCGTTCAAGACGCCCGTGCCGTCGTAACCGCCCCAGACGATCATTTTCGAGCCGGTCCAAACCGCTTTGTGGCCGTAACGCGCGGTCGGCGCGCCGGTGGTCGTGATCGGCAGCCAATAGTCGGGGCCGGCCGGATCGAAAATCGCGCCCGTGTTCGACGCGGCGCCGTCGTTGCCGCCCCACACGATCATCTTGGTTCCCGTCCACAGCGCGGTATGGCCCGTCCGGGCGGCCGGCAAATCGGAGTCCAGCTGGTCGGTCGCCGCCCACGAGTCCATCGCCGGATCGTAGAGTCCTCCCGAGCTTACGCGTGCCGTACCGTCGTGACCGCCCCAGACGATCATTTGCGTGCCCGTCCAGACCGCGGAATGATCTTTCCGCGCCGTCGGCGCCGCCGCCGTCGTCGTAACGGTCCAGTAGTTAGGACCTCCGGGAGTGTAGACGCCGCCGCTTTGCAGCTCGGCGCTGACGCCGTTGTAACCGCCCCAGACGATCATCTGCGTGCCGGTCCACACGGCGGTGTGATTGCCGCGCAGCTCGGGCAGGTCGCCGTCGAGTTCGTCCGTCGCAGCCCAGTTGTTTCCCGTCGGGTCGTGCTCGCCGCCTGATGCGAGGTAAGCGGGGCCGTCGTTACCGCCCCACACGATCGCCTTGCCGTTCACCGTATCCCAGACGATCGACGTCTCCTTGCGCGCGGTAGGGGCGCCGGTCGTAGTCATCGGCGACCAGGAGCCGGAGTCGACCGTGAAGGTCACGCCGTCGTTCGTAGCCGTCGTCCCGTTGCCGAGCGCGTCGAAGGCTTCGACGCAGAGGAACCAGACGCCGTCCGGAACCACGGTAAGCGTTTGGCTTAGGCCGACGACGCCCGGAAAGCTGCTGAGAGGCGTCAGACAGCCCGAGGCATCGTCGATCTTGACGGTGTACTGCGAGGCGTCGCCCGGGTCGGACCACGTGACCGTCGGGGTCGAGTCGGTCGTCGTGGACGAAGCGACCGGAGTGGAGATGTTGAAGGCCGCCGGGCCGGTGGTATCGAGCGCGAAGTTGGAGGTCCATCCGAAAGCATCGGGGTTGCCCGCGGCGTCGGCGAGCTTGACGCAGACTTTGTAATTGCCGTCCGCGCCGAAGGCGATCGAGTTGGAAGCCGGCATCGCGCCATAAGTCAGCAGGTTGTCGCAAGTCGTCGCCGAAGCGACGAGGACGTAGGTCGCGGTCGCTTGCCCCGTTGCGACGAGCGTGCCGGCGAGCGCCGACGAGCTCGACGTCTCGGCAGCGCTAATGGACCCGTCAGCCGCGTCGTTCAGGCGTGCGAGCGAAGTGAAGGCCGGGACCGTGGCGTCTTTGGCAATGACGCTGCTCGTGCCGTAGGTCGTGTTCGTCGCGGCATCCTGAAGCTTCACGCAGACCCTGTAGTTGCCGTCGGCCGCGAAGTCGGTCGAGTCGGCTTTCGGCAAGGCGCCGTAGGTCACGAGCCCGTTGCAAGTCGTCGCGGAGGAAACGAGCGCATAGACCGCCGTCGAGTGGCCCGACGCCGTCAAAGTCACGAGGTCGGACGTCAGCAGATGGTCTGCCGCATTGAGATAGGTGTCGGCGACGGCGTTGGCCAGCGGCATGGCGGTGAAGACCGGCGCAATCGAGTCGACTACGAACGACACGCCGTTGTTGGTCGCATCGACGCCGTTGGCGACGCCGTCGAGGGCCCTGACGCAGACATAGTAGGTACCGTCCGCGAGCGTCGTCGCGGTGGTGCTGGTCGTCACAGACGTCAGATTCTGCACGACGGTCGCGCAGGAGACATCGGTCGCGA
>JAYVBB010000226.1:0-9544 GCA_043750715.1 Pseudomonadota bacterium
GGCAGGAGATCAGCGAGAAAGTGCAGACGAGTTACAACGCCCAAGGGGTGCAGAGCACCCAGGGCAAGAATTCCGGGTTCGCCGTAAAAGCCTGAGGTCTCTTTGGCCGGTCTCTTTCACACTCTGAACGTCGGATCCGAAGCGTTGTACGCTACTCGGCAAGGCGTCGACACGGCTGGCCACAACATCGCCAATGCCCAGGTCGAAGGCTATTCGCGTCAGCGCGTGAACCTCACCCAGCGCGACCCGCTGCAAATCCGCGGCCTCCTGATCGGCAACGGCGTCTACGTCGAAAACATCACGCGGTCGCACGACAAGTTCATCGAAAACCAGCTGACCAAGGCGAACACGGAAAAGGGTAGGGCGATGGCCCGCTCCGAGTCGTTGAAACAGCTCGAAGTCGTCTTCAGCCCCGAGCTCAACGCCAACGTCTCGGACGAGGTGTCGAAGTTCTTCGGCGCCGTCGAGAACCTGTCGAACTTCCCCGCCGACTTCACGGTCCGCACCTCCGTGGTCGAGGCCGCCAAAGATCTTTCGCAGTCCTTCAAGCGTGTCGATACGGATCTGAGGACCAACCGGGCGTCCCTGAACGAGCAGATTTCGCAGACGGCCGACCGCGTTTCCGACTCCCTTCAGGGGATCGCTAACCTCAACGTCAAGATTCAGACCACGGAAGCCGGCCACGGCCAGCAGGCGAACGACCTCAGGGACCAGCGCGACCGCCTGGTGCGCGAAGTCTCGAGCCAGATCGACGTCCATTACTACGAAGACAAGTTCGGCATGGTCTGCATGCGCGGCCCAGGCGAAGCGACCCTGGTCGACGGCGGCCACTCTTCCGTCCTCGGAGTCGTGCGCGACGAAGCCAACGACGGCCTTTTCAACGTCACGATCACCGACTGGGAGCAGCACCGGACGGTCGACATCACGAAAAAGCTCGGCGGCGGTTCGCTCGAAGCTTTCGTGACTCTGCGCGACAAGGACATTCCGGCGCTCATGGACAAGAACGACCAAATGGCGTTCACGTTTGCGCAGAACTTCAACGAAGTGCACCGTCAGGGCTTCGGTCTGAAAGACTACTCCGAGAAAGCGGGCCGCGACTTTTTCAAAATCTCCGACACCCAGAAGGGTGCCGCGCAGAGCTTCGACATCGACGACACGATCATCGGGTCGAACGATGCCATCTCGGCGGCGTTGAGTCCGATGGCTCCCGGCGACAACGTCAACATCAACCAGCTGATCAAGCTGAAGGACGCCAAGATGTTCGCGGCCGACGGCACGAACCTCAACGAATTTTACGCGAACTACACGGGGTCGCTCGGCCTCGACGTCGTCCGTGCCCAGCACATATCCGAAGGCTCGGAGATCGTGGCCCAGGACCTGAACCAGCGCCGCGAAGCGGTGTCGGGCGTATCGCTGGACGAAGAAGCGACCAACATGATGAAGTGGCAGGCCAACTTTACCGCGACGTCCAAAGTCATCACTACGGTGGACGAGATGCTCGACACCGTCCTATCCCTGAAACGCTGAGGATTCTGAGCTAGATGCGAGTTTCCGAAAGAATGCGCTATGACATGGTCCAGAAACGAGTCAACGACTCGAAGACGGACAACGCGCACGCCATGGAAAGGCTCGCGTCGCAAAAGGAAATCACGAAGCTTTCCGACAACCCGATCGGCGCCACGCAGATCGTGCGGTTCCGCGACCAGATCATCGACATGAAGCAGTTCCAGACCAACATCGAGTACTCGAAAGGGTTTCTCGACCGGTCGGAAGCGGCCCTGCAGTCGGTCGCGGACAACCTGATCCGCGCCAAGGAGCTTTCGGTCGCGATGGCGAACGACAGCTACGACGCGAAAAGTCGGGACGCCACCGGTCGCGAGATCCGCGAAATGATGGAAGAGCTGGTCCAGATCGGCAACACCACTTTCAACGGCCGCTACCTGTTCGCCGGGTTTCGGAACCAGACGCCGCCGCTTTCGCTAGAAGGCGATTACCTCGGCGACGACGGCAAGATCTTCATGCAAATCAGCCCCGGCGATTTCCGCCAGGTGAACATGCCTGGCCGCGACGTCTTCGAGGCGAGCCCCGAAGATCGCATCAAGGGCCATTTCAACATGATCACGACGCTCGAAGTCCTGCATGCCGGCTTGATGAACAACGACAAGGATTCGATTCGCCAAGCCATGGGCGAGCTCGATTTCCAGCTGGAAAAGACGTCGAGCGGCCAGGCGATGCTCGGCGCGATGAGTTCGTCGCTCAGCGCGACCAACGAACGCTTGAGCTCCGAGGAAACCATCAACCGTGCCCGCCTGTCCAAAGTCCAAGACACCGACATGTACGACGCCTCGTCCGAGTTCAAGCGCACCGAGACGGTGCTGCAAGGCACGCTCATGGCTTCGACCAAGTTGCTTCAGCCGTCGCTACTCAATTTCCTGCAATAGCTTCTGAGTGACATACCCCGTCCAGGGTTTTGGGACGGGTGAGAACCAAGGAGGGTTCGCCAGTGCTAGTTCTGACTCGTAAGGTCGGCGAAGGAATCGCCATCGGGGACGACGTGAAGATCGTCGTCATGCAAATCAAAGGGAAGCAGGTCCGGCTAGGGATCAAGGCTTCCCCCTCAACCGCGGTTCACCGCGAGGAGATCTACCTGAAGATCCAGGACGAGAATCGGGCAGCCAGTCAGCCCAATGCCCAATCAGTCAATGAAGCCGGGGGGATACTGACGCCGCGCCCGGATTTGGGAAATGTACCAATTCGTAAGACGGTGCGGGGCGGGAAGCCGCCAGAAGAAAGTTGAAGATATTAATGGAAGTTACCGAGTGTTTGGTTGCTAGCACGTTCCAAAGTGCAGTAAAATAAAGCTTAGCTAATCTCCCTTTATGTCAGTTTCGGTCATGAGCATGGCGCTGTGCGCGCGTGCTCGCGGGGTTTAGTCCCAGGAGGCGGTCTTGATTAAGGTTAAGACGACAAGGTTCGGCGAAATCGAAGTCAAAGCGGAAGATCTCATCGAGCTCCCGCATGGCTTGATCGGCTTTCCCGAGCTCAAGAAGTACGTGCTTCTTGATCACGACAAAGACTCGCCTTTCAAGTGGCTGCAGTCTCTCGACGATGGCGCGATCGCCTTCGTCTTGATCAATCCACTGCTCTTCAAGCCGGAATACACGGTCGAAGTCACCGAAGCGGAAGTTTCGGACCTTGAGCTGAAAGCCGAAGAAGACGCGGTGATCTCGGTGATCATCACGATCCCGACCAATCCGCAGAACATGACTGCCAACCTCAAAGCGCCACTCGTCTTCAATTTGACGAACCGCAAGGGCAAGCAGCTGGTGTTGAGCAACTCGGCCTACACGACGCGCCACAACATCATGGAAGAGATCAAAAAACAGTCGACGGCCGGCAACACCCAGCAGGTGCAGGAAGCCATCGAAAAGGCGAAAGCCACGCAGGAAGCCGCAAAAGCGACGACCGAGACCGGCACCGGCAAGAAGTAAGCTGGTAGCCATACCGCATCTCAAAAACGCCGGGGCAGTCCCCGGCGTTTCTTTCGCGGAGTGTCCCATGCGCGCCTGGATTTCATTCTTTGTCGTCGGCACCTTGAGTGCGTGCGGTCCCTCCGCCAAGGAAACGCCGCGCGAGCCGCATGGGGGCGAGCAGGCGAAGGTCGATCCTGATGGCAACGCGACGGTTGCCTGCGCGACGCCGCAACTGAACCTAAACGGCGTCATTGCGGGGCTCAAGTACCAGCGGACGGTCAATTGTTCGGACGTCAATGCGTCTGGACTCGAAACCGTGGGCGAGGAGCAGACTTTCAATCTACGAGCCACTGGCAGTCGAAGCGACTACGTCAGTCTGCGGTTCCGTGGCGAAGCGACGGAAGTCGAACCCTATACGGGGGCCGTTCAGGTCGTCCTCCGCATTCCCGACGACGCTGACCTCGGCAATTGCCCGAGCGACGAGTTTCCTTCGACTGCGCACCTCGAAGGGGCGGCGGGAGGCACTTTCGACTTCGTCGACGTCCATTACTTGAACGGCGACGGGAGCTGCGGAGCCGCCGTGGCCGGCGAGATCCACGGTTTCTGGACGACCAAGCCCTGACGCCTCGGAACTCGCCGATCCGAAACTAGCCGAGATTCTGGCGCGTTTCGCGCCAGAATCTAGTTAAGGTTACCTATTGGGGTTAACTGCCTGAAACCAAAAGAATTATATGAAATCCTCGGTTTTCCCGAAACCCTGCCGATCCTGAGAATACAGGCAAAACAGGTCATTTGAGAGGGGGATACCCCATGTATCAGTTCGCCAAAAAAGTCCTCGTCGTCGACGACGAGCCCGAGATTTTGAACATGCTCGCCGAATCGTTCAAAGCGCGCGAGCTCGAGGCCGAGCTGATGACGAACCCGCGCATGGCGGAAAGTCGAATCGAGTGGCAGAAATACGACGCCATCGTCACCGACTTCCGCATGGGACGACTGGATGGAGCCGGCCTCGTAAAAGCCATCAGAAGCAGCAAAGCCAACGCCGACACGCCGATCTTCGTGATCTCAGGCGCGCTCGACAAAGACGTGATTCTCAAACTCCGCTCGATGGACGTGCAGGGAATCCTGGTTAAGCCCTTTCGCAACGCAGAGCTGATCGACCGGATTCTTTCGTGCTTCGACGTCCAGCCCGCCGCCTGAAAGGTTCTCGAGGAGCGTTCCCCTCGAGCGCATCGCCGGGCTGATCATTCAAGCATGGAAGCAGCGCGACGCCGGTTGAGGCTATCTCAGAACTTGATCTCGTCAATTTCCTGGACCACGTCCTGCTCGGCCGTCGTCTTCTTGAGTTCGGTCAGGAGTAGCCCGATCTTCGGGTTCATGTTGCGGCGGGCGTTGCCGAGATAGGCGATCTGGACCCACACGGGCTCGCTCGCCAGGGCCTGGGCCATCAGCTCGGTATTGTGCGGCAGCTGCGTTTCGAGCACGCTTTGCGCGAGCTCGGCGAGCGCGGTGTTGCGCGACACGGCGTAAACGAAGAGATGGGCGAAGTACAGGTTGCCGATGCTCGGCGGCGTCGACTGCTGGTGCTTCAGAATCGCGATGCAGGTGTAGAGGTTTACGCTCGACATGGTCAGCTGGCGAAGCTCTTCGGCGTTCGCCATCGCGAGATACGGCATGAAGTCGTCGGTGGCGCGTTTAGGATCGAGCGTGATCATCGCCTGGGCGAATTCTTCGTCGCCCTTGCGCAGGAGGCCCTGCAGCATCAAGGTGTAGGTGCCCTTCAGGTGGTTGGCGCGCGCGGCGTTGGCCATCTGCGGCACGAGGATGCTGTCCTCGTCGCTTTCCGCGACCGCTCGCGTCAGCTCCATGTCGACGGCCTGGGCCATGCGGGTCGAAGGCTTCATCGCCGCAAGCTGCCAGCCGACCTGTCGCGCGATCCCGCGGCCCGACTCGATCAACGCCTGAAAGACCCGCATTGCGATCGGGCGCGGCGTCGACGCATAAAGATGTCCTGCGTTCGTCAGTTGATGCTGCTCGTAGGTCAACGCTCCTTTGACGAGCGCGTCTTCCATGAGCTGGCCGGCCTTGTCGCCTTCATGACGCCGTTTGATCAGCTTCTTGACGGCGACCAGCGTGTCGCCGCCGTAGTCGATCCCAGCTTCGAGCGCTTTGTTGAGCGGCATGTTCGCGTAGATTTCCGGCGGCGGCTCGGCCTTCGTGGCTTCCGCTTCGGAGCGCTCTCCGTCGGCAGTAACGCAGCCTTGGGCAGTCATGCCCAGGGTCAGGCCGACGAGGAGGATGGTGCGAAAGGGCTTCTTGAGGGTCATGTGCCGTCTCCCGTGATCTTGATGCTGACACCTTCGCCCAGCGCGTCGGCCAGCTTTTTCTGCCAATCATTGCGTGCGCTCGGGGCGGCACGACTGCGAATCTCCAGAGTATTGCCCGCCCACTTCAGGACGTCGATGCCGCCGCTCAAAAAGAGTTCCATGAGCGGCTGCGGATCGATCTTGCGGGGTGCGAGACCTTTGCCGGCCTCGCCTTCGACTTCGATGCCGAGCGCTTTGCCGAGGCGGTCCAGAAAGGCCGCCGGGGCCTCGACGTAAATGCGCGCGCGGCGCCCGAGCAGCTCCCGGATCAGATCGCGTTGGCGTTTGAACTCGAGCGCGAGGTGCACCAGCAGAACCAGCGCCAAGGCTGATCCGACATGGAACATCAGATTGACGCCACCACCCATGAACGGTCAATCCTCGCTCATGCGACGTGAGAATTTCCTGATGCGCCAGACCGAGAAGAGAACAGGAGCGAGCAGCATGAACCAAAAGCCCGCGCCCGAGCCGGCCCTTCCGGAGTGCACGACGCTGCAGCCGCGGTTCACGCGGCGCAGGTTTTGGCTGTCGATGCCGGTCTTCGTCGTGCCGTCGATCGCCGAGAGCGCATCGACGATGCCCGCGCCGAGCAGCGGGCGGCGGACGTTGTCTCCGGAGAGCTTCGGGTAGTAGTAGCCACGGTTGATGCCGCCGCCGACCTCGGCGTCGTAAAGAGAGGGGTCCGCCGAGTTGATGATGCTGCTCCGGAGCTTCGAAAAGCCTCTTCCCGGATCGATTGCCAGCACCAGCCCCGCAACGCCGGCGACTACCGGGCAGGCCATCGACGTGCCCTGCTTGTCGCCCGTGCTGCCGCCCGGCACGGTCGATTCGATCCGCGTCGCCGCCGAACCGCCGTCTCCACCCGGCGCCGCGATGTCGACCCAGGGACCAAAGTTCGAATACGTCGCCTTGCCTTTGTCGTCGCGGGTGGCCGACACCGCGATGGCGTCGTTGAGAGCGGCAGGGTAGGTGCGGAGCATCGAGTCCTCGTTGCCGGCGGCGCCGACGACGAGGATTTCGTTCGGCGGCTTCTTCAGCACGCTGACCAGCAGCGACACCGCCCGGGCGCGGACGTATTTGCCGAACGACGAGTTGGCCACCCGGACCACGGCGCTCGAGTTGTTGCGAAAGAGCGTCAGGTATTTGAAGCCGTTCAAGATTGCGGCGTCGGACGCCTGGCCTTTGCCTTTGATGCCTTTGATGATCTTGATCATCATCACTTTGCAGACCGGACACACTCCGCCGACCTGCGGGCCCGGCTTCGCCGCGATGATGCCGGAGACGTGCGTGCCGTGCTCGCAAACGCCCTTTTCGCCGGACTCGGGCGAGCCGGGCACCGCGTCCAGAAAGGGACAAGGGAGGCTGTAGCCGCCGGTCAGATAGGGCGCGACGTTGCCGGAGCCCAGCACCTTCTTTTTCGCGACCGTCGTGTCGCAGCCGTTGACGTCGTCGGGGCAGCCAGACGAGCCGGGGTTCTCGTTGACCCAGACCTGGTCTTTGATTTGGGGATGCTCGACGTCCAGCCCGGAGTCGAGGACGGCGACGACGGTGGCCTGCGCCTCGGCGATCTCCATGCCCGCGAGTTTCTCGAGCGCCTTGTCGAGTTTGATCTGGGTATGCCACCACGCACCAGACGCCGCGTAGGCTTCCACCATCGCCTGGTTGAACGGATTGTCCATCCGGTCGTTGGTGTAGTTGGGCTCGGCGAACCAGATCAGGCCCAGGCCTTCCCACTCGGAGAGCACCTCTTGCGCGCTCGCAGCGTCGGGAAAGGAGACCTCCGCGATCGAGCCGGGCAGGTCGTCGAGGGAGTCCTCGTTCCACATCAGGCGGAGAGCCGGCGGCGGGTCGAGGTCTTCCGTCGAGCCCTGATCATGAGGGTTCGCCAGGTCGAGCGTCGTGATGTAGTTGATGTCTGAGACCCGGGGGTCGGCCAGGAATTTGTCCGCGAGCAGTGAAAAGTGGTGGTCGTACTCCGCCCCGAAGCTGGGAAAGCGGAGGAGGGCGGCGCCCTTTGCGGCTTTGAACGTGACGATGTAGCTCAATTCGACAACGCGGCCCAGCTCGACATCGGCCGGGGTCGCGAGCTTGACCACCGGGTCGGACAGGAGCCCTGCCTTATCTTTGAGCTCTTGAACGGGGTCCCATCCGCATCCCGAAAACAGGAGCGAAGTGATGAACACCCAATTCCTTGGTAGTCCGCGCCGGTGGATTGTCATAATGAATGATTTTACGGCCTCGGACCCGCAAAAGCGAGGCGAGTTACCCGCGCTAAAGGGGACGGAGATCATGAGTGACTTGGCGACCTTGCAACTCTCGGTGTGGCGTTTGGGCCAGCCCGCTCCCGAGGCGTTGCCGGCGGCCACCGCCCTTGCGGAACAGGCCAAGGCAAAGGGCCTGGAGGTGACCCTGCTCACTTGGAAGGCAGATGGCGAAGCAGCTAAGATTATGGCAAAAAAACGGCACGATCTACGTGGAGCCCTGCGCACCTTGGGGTTCGCGGCGAAGGCGATCGAGGGCGGCTACACGTTTCAAGACGACCAGGCGAAGGCGAAGGCTGACGCGATTGCAAAAGCCGTCAAAGTTCTCGAGCAGGAAGGCGAGACCCTGGCGCAGCTGCTAGGGGGATGAGCGCGGCTTAGCCTTCGGTGGCTTCTCTCAGCCGCATTTGTTATCAAAGTCGCTCACATGAGTGAGCAAAATGTCTCTGCATAGCATGACAGCGTATGGCTACGGCGAGCACGAAGGCGATGGTCTCTGCTACACGGCCGAGCTGCGTACGCTCAACTCCCGGTACCTCGAAGTCTCCGTTCGCCTCCCGCGCCACCTGCTGGCCCTCGAAGTCGAGATCATCAATCACGTCAAGGCTCGCCTCAAGCGTGGCAAGGTCGACGTCTTCATCGACACGGTGCGCGCCGGCACGACGCGCGAGATGCCGCAGCTCGACCCCGATGCCGTGCGCCACTACCTGGCATTGCACCGCGAAGTTTCGGCTTTGGTGATGGGCGCCGGCGGGCCGCCGCCGGCAGAGCCGTCCTTCGCCGATCTGATCCGCTTCGACGGCGTCCTGCAAAGCGACAAATCGCGTCCGCGCGGCGTCGACGCCGCAGAAGTGCACAAGCCCGGCATCTTCAAGGCGCTCGACAAGGCGCTCGACGCGCTCGTCAAAGCGCGCGCCCAGGAAGGCAACGCCCTCGGCTCGGCCCTCGAAGGCCTCGTCAAGGACCTCGAGGCGGGAAGGACGATCGTCCACGGCCAGCGCGATCAGATCCTTTCGCATCTTCACAAAAATTACGTCAAACGCCTGGATGCCGTGACTGCCATGTTGCAGAAAGCCGGGCAGGCGACCGGCGCGACGCCATCGGAAGAGCGGCTCGCGGCGGAAGTGACGATCCTGTCCGACAAGGCCGACATCGACGAAGAGCTGACGCGTCTTTCGACGCACAACAAAGAGTTTTTACGTCTGATGGCGACGGAAGAAGCGGCGGGGAGGAAGCTTGATTTCCTCTGTCAGGAAATGCATCGTGAAGTGAACACGATGTCAAACAAGCTGGTTCAGACCGAGGTGTCCGTGCACACCATCGAGATGAAGCAAACCATCGAACGCATCCGCCAGCAGGTCCAGAACATTGAGTAAAGCGGCGACGACGAAGACGAAGAAGAAGGTGGCACCGAAAAAGAAGGTGGCGCCGAACAAGCGGCCGA
>JAYVBB010000227.1:0-6260 GCA_043750715.1 Pseudomonadota bacterium
CGTAAGATCATGACCTTCGAGAACGAGCCGCCGCGCGACGACCGCTACTACTCGACGGCGACGTTCGCTGCCTTCTTCCAGGACGCGGAGCCGGACGGCGTTGCCGATCTCTTCAACTCCGTCGAGCTCGTCGAACGCGAGATGGGCATGGTCTTGAAGTCCGTCAGCCACGGCTATCAAAGAGTCTACAAAGCGTCGGCCAACTCCCAACCGACGGTTTGGCAGGACCGGTCTACGCCGCTCGACGCCGACCTTCGCCGCCCGCAGTACGGCTGGGCGGGCGACGCCAATCAGCTGATGAGTCAGGTGCAACAAGGCACGTTCCTCCTCGTCCACCGCGGCCACGGCTGGTGGGACCGTTGGGCGGAGCCGGGCCTCCTCTTGAGCGACGTCAACCGCTTCACGGCGGTCGATCACAAGTTCCCCGTCATCCTGAGTCTGAACTGCGCCTCCGGCCTCTTCGACAACGAAACGGTCGATCTACCCGAGAACAAACTCGGCGAGGGCTACGGCCCCGACAAGGCGAAGGCCTACCTTGCGGAAACGCTGCTGCGGAAACCGGACGGCGCGCTCGCCGTCATCGCCGACACGCGGACCAGCATCAGCGCGTTGAACGATCAGCTCGGCCGCGGCTTTTTCAAAGGAATGCTCCCGCGTGACACGCAAACCGGTGGCGAGGGCCTGATCGGCCGCCTCGGCGACCTTCTGAACTACGCCAAAGCCGACGTGGCCTCACAACGAGTCGACGCCCACTCCATCCGCGAGCAGGTGCTGATTTACAACCTGCTCGGCGACCCGACGGTCGAGCTGCCGCTGGCGAAACCGCAAGACCTGAAAGTCGTGTCGACGGTGCTCGACGACGACTTCGGCGACGACGGCGACCAGCCGACGGGCTACAAGCTGGACGTCGTGATCGGCGTCGAAGGCTGTGACGAGTGCGGGCTAAAGTCTCTCGACGACGCCGTCCGTAAGGAACGTCAGCCGATGATGGTCGTGCAGGACTCGCTCGGCAACGTTCTGGGCCGGGGCCTCGGCGGCATGGGTTTCTCGGTGAGCCTGCCCCGCGACCTACCGCAGCAGCTCTTCGTGACGATCCAGGGTGCGAGCATCCGGACGATCAAATTCACGCACCAGCGTTAACGCGACGGATAGACCTGGACGTTGAACCTGAGGATCATGTCGGCGTCACTCGATTCGAGATTGGTTTGGAGCTTCCGTATCGTCTCTTTGATGCGCGGGAGCTCTTTCTCGTAGTCCTTCGTCCTGACGCTGATCATGTTCGACTCGAAGTAGGTGAGCTCCTTCTTCGGCTGCCACTTGTCGACTTTGCGCATCGCGTCCTCGATCGACAAGCGGAGGAAGTTCAGGTGCGAGATCCCGTCCTCGCTGTCGGTGAACTTGACGGTGTCACGAAGCAGCTTATAGCGCTCGCCGTGCAACTCCGCGAGTCCTGAGGACGCCAGCAGGTGCAGGGCCGCGTCGAGCTCGACGCCCATCGCGCGGCCGAAGTAGTCGCGGAGATTCTCCCTGGTCGGTTCGTTCTTGTAGAGCCCGAAGGCGCAGAAGACTTCGAAGGCGAAGAACATGCCACGCAGCCGCTCGGGTAGCGTCTCGTCGGCCGCGGCAATCGATTTCCGGTGCGACGCGATCTCGGCGACGAGCGCTTTTTTGACGTCCGCCTCCTCGGCGGCGTCATTTCTCAGTAGGAGCAGAAACAGCTCGGAGCGGATGCCGTCGAGGCCGAAAGCGTGAGCGAGATCTTCCCAGTATTCGGCGTTGAGTTTCCGGCGCCCGTTCATGACATCCGCGAGCGTGCCCTTCGATTTGATTCCCGCGGCGCGGCAGAGGAACGTCAACGAGTACTTGGCGTTTTCGGCCTTACGCAGCTCGTAGAAGCGGCGCAGAATTTCCGCGCCGGCATCGGCGGTAAGCAGGATTTCATCGACGGCCGGGTTCCGCATCGCCCCAATATACCACTTTGAGCCAAAGTAGGGGGACCCCCGCTTCCGAGGAGCCCATGCGTCTCCGCCGCCTAATGCCGTGCCTGGTCCTGCCTTTCGCGCTGGGCGCATGCAAAGCCACGCTCGAAAGCGAAACCCTCGACGACACGCAGGTGGCCGCCGACCCGGAGACGGCGTGGCCGCAAATGCTTATGTCGCGGCCGGCGGCACGGACCTGAGCGCTCTTTCTCAGCGACTGAACGAGACGCATCCCCTCCTGCCGTTGGCTGTCAATTTCAGCAACGCTTCCCCAAGGACGCTCGTCCGGTCACTTCGCGTTCATTCGACGACGGCGCGCGGCGTAGCGATCGTTTCGCCCAATGCACGGGTTTTGGCGAACACTCTCGACGAGACGCTGTGGAGCGGCCTCCAGGCACGCTTGTCGGCCGACGCTTTCATCGAGATGCCGGGCGCAGTCAACGCGACCTTCCGCAACAACGACCTGACCGTCAATACGTCGCTAAATTCCCAGAGCCTCTATCGCGGCTCGATTTCGGTCGGAGCGGAAGGCTTCGCCGCGACCGGTCCGAGGTAGATCTATCTGAACCGCGCCGTACTCTCGGGCTTGGCCGGAAACCGCTGCCTGAGCGGCGCCCTCTGCACGGAACCTGCCGAAATCGTAAAGGACGTCGAGGTTTCGAAGTAGGGGATCGACGCTGGCTCCAAAAGCGCCGTGATTCATGCGGCTTATATAATTAAATTGTATACGATATGATTGTATCCTATATGTTGCCTCCCCGGGAGGAGCCACGTGACCGCCATCAAGCTAGACGACCATTTGTGCTTCAAACTCTATGTGGCTTCCCGCATGGTGATGAGGGCCTACGGCCCCGATTTGGCCCCGCTCAAGCTGACGTACCCCAAATACGTCGTGCTGGTGACGTTAGGCGAAGAGAACGGCCAGTCAGTAGGTCAGCTCGCCGAACGCTTGAGCCTCGACCTCGGCACTCTTTCTCCTCTCCTGAAGTCGCTCGTCGCGAGCGGCTATCTCGAGCGTCGCCGCGACGCCGATGACGATCGCACCGTCCACAATCACCTGACGCCGTCTGGCCGGGTCGCGCTCAACAAGGCGCAAAAGATCGCCTATGGCCTCTACTGCGAGCTCGGCGTCGTAGGCGAGGAGTTCCTCGAGCTTCGCTCCAGACTGACCAATTACATCGCTCACGGGGAAAATCTCGCCCCACACCATAAACTGACAAGCAAACAGAGCAAAAAAAGGAAATCGTCATGAACCGTCTTCGCCCTGCCTATGTATTGGTCCTTGGACTAAGCGCCGTCTTCGCCGCCCCTGCTCAGGCAGCGGGAAGCTTCCCGGACGTCTGGGCCGCAACGTCTTCCGGACCGTATGACTCCCTGCCGCAGTACCGTACGTCCTACTCGAAGTTTTTCTCCGGCGGCATCGACCTTCTCGCCAACTCTGCGGAGCGGACTCTGCATGACCAGGACGACATCCTGCCTCGCTTCCAGAAACTCGTGCACCCGATCGGCATTTGCTTCGCCGGCACGTGGAAGATCACTGCTCCCTCTGCTTATACCGGCTACTTTGCCAACGGCAGCGAAGGTCTGATCATCGTCCGGGCCTCCGAAGCCATGGGCGCCGGCGAAGCCGGCGACTACCGCGCTTTCGGCCTCGCGGGCAAAATCTTCCCGACCAAGGACGCGACGGATCAGACTCCTTATCCGACCGCCAACTTCTTCACCGTCGACGACCTGGGTGGAGCCGATTCCAACTCGTTCTTCGATCTGCCCAAAACCAACGAACCCGACACCACTCCCCACTTGAGCCACCTGGGCATGCTCGCGACCATCACGAAAATCGCCCGTACCTTCTCGGCAGCCGATTCCAATCCTGGCATTCGTCAGGTCTATGAGATTTCGGAGCTGACCGTCGGCCCGCAGGCGGCCCGCACTCCTCACTGGATGGCGCTGGTCCCAGAAAACACCGAGCGGACCGGCGACTCCGACTTCCGGAACGAGCTGCGTCTCGCGAATTATCCGGGAGGCCTCGTGTTCGGCATCCAGGTCGCCGACCAAGATGGCGAAGGTTTCCGCCGCATCGGCGAAATTCGGCTGACGAAGGAAGCGCTCAGCGACGGCTGCGACCACCGCCTGCACTTCCATCACCCCCAAGCCAAGTAAGGTAAGCGCGCCATGGAGTCGAGCGAAGCTCTGATCAGCAAGTTCTATACGGCTTTCAAGAACTCCGACGCCGACGCCATGGTCGCCTGCTATCACCCCGACGTGGAATTTTCAGATCCGGTCTTCCCCGGCTTGAAAGGCAAGCGGGCGAAAGCCATGTGGTCCTTCCTTTGTCAGAGAAAAGCCGATCCGGCCAGTCGTTGGTTCGAAAACGTCCGAATCAGCGGCGACCAGGGCTTCGCCCATTGGGAGGCGAAGTATCCCTTCCCGCTCAACGGCAGGCCGGTCCACAACAAGATCGACGCGACCTTCACGTTCAAAGACGGAAAGATCGTTCGTCACGCCGATCACTTCGATTTCTGGGCTTGGTCCCGCATGGCCTTCGGACCCGTCGGCTGGCTGCTGGGATGGACCCCGTTCTTTCAGAAGGCCGTGCAAAAAAAGCTTGGCTTGCGTCTCGACGAGTTCATCGAAAAGAATCCCAGCTGATCGGTCAACGAGGCCGCTCGGGAGCGAACGCCAGAACCGGGGCGAACGGCCTGCCGCGCTGAGGCGCGTAGCCCGCGACTGACACGCCGCCCGTGTAGGTCCAGTGAAAGGCGAAGAACGAGCCTGCCCAGCCCGGCACGCTAAGACCGGTGCGGCCGTTCACGACTTTGACGTGCGGGCCGCCCCCGGAGCCGGCGCCGGTCACGATCTCCGCGATGCCGTCGCCGTCGAGGTCGACGGTGCTGACCTGGGCGCCGCCCGTGAACCGGGAATCGTAGGCGAAGAAGCTCATTAGGGAAACGCCGGTTCGCCCGTCGAACACCTGAACGTGCGGGCCGCCGGTGGGGCCGGCGTCGGTGACGATGTCGGCTGCGCCGTCACCGTTGACGTCGCCTGCCGCCACGAAGACCCCGCCCCGGAAGTTTGGGTCGTAGGCGTTGAAATCACGGATCGAAGCATAGTTCGCTGCAGGATCGAAGATTCGCACGATCGGGCCGCCGCCAGGGCCCGGCGCCGTGATGATCTGAGACGTGCGAGTTCCCGTCACTGCACCGGCGGCGACGTGCACGCCGCCTCGGAAAGCGAGATCGTAGGCAAAGAAGGACTTCAGATTCTGGCCGGTGGCGCCGTCAAAGACGTTCACCTGTGGGCCGCCGCCAGGGCCAGGCCCCGTTATGATCTCGTCTTTGCCGTCGCCGTTTACGTCACCCGCGGCGACGTAAACGCCGCCCCGGAAGCCCGGATCGTACGCAAAGAAGCTGCGCAAGGTCGCCCCCGTCCGACCGTCGAACACCTGGACGTGCGGGCCGCCGCCAGCGCCCGCCCCGGTAATGACGTCCGGCACCCCGTCACCGTTCACGTCACCGAGAGCCAGGCGAACGCCTCCGCGGAAATTCGCGTCGTAAGCCTGAATCCAACGTTGATCCCGACCGGCCGCCATGTCGAACACCCGCACCTGGGCCGGGTTCGGCAGGACCGCGCTCGGGCCGACGTCGCTCCCCGAACCGGTGCAGCGGCGCCATTGAACGCCGTAGCTTTGCGTCAACTCGCCGTCGATCGAGTCGACCGTCATCAACACGCGCGCCCCACGCGCTGTCAGGGACGCCGTGAGACCCAGGTTGCGGCCACTGCCCCCGCAGGGCGACCACGAAAGAGCATTGATCGGTACGCTGGCGTTTTGCTGGTAGTTGGCGTCGAACGGGCCGACGAAATCCTTTTTCGCGACCAGGAGATCCTGCCGGCCAAAGGTATACGTCGCCGTTTCACTGGCGACTGATCCGGCCGAAACGCTGGCGTAGCCGCGAACTTGGGCATTGAGCAGGGCGTACGACCAGCCCGGAGGCACACGCAGTTTGATATCGACGCTACACGCCTTTTGCGCGTAAGCACCGGCTCCTTCGCCGGTATCGACAACGAACTCCCCGAACAACACGCTCAACGCTTTCGCGTCGGGGGCGACGTTGCTCGCGACCGAACCGAGCGGGCAACCGGGGCCGTTGTAAGACAGCTCGTCGACACGGATGGAAGCCGGGTCGGGAGTCGCCTGGCCGAAGGCCGCACTTGCTTGGTAGACACCAACGGTCGCTAAGAAGCCCAGAACTAGCTTGCGCATGCTCTTTCCCTTCGAGTGAC
>JAYVBB010000228.1:0-9787 GCA_043750715.1 Pseudomonadota bacterium
GAAACCCTTCGACAACGTCAAGGTCCGCGAAGCGATCGCCCATGCGATCAACAAGCAAGCGATCATCGACACGGTCTACAACGGCTACGCGAAAATCGCCAAGAACCCCATGCAGCCGACGATCTGGGGCTATAACGACGACATCAAGGACTACGACTACAACATCGAGAAAGCGAAAGCGCTGCTCAAGGAAGCCGGCCTCCCGAACGGCTTCGAGACGGACCTCTGGGCGATGCCCGTCCCGCGCCCGTACATGCCGGACGGCCGCAAAGTCGCGGAAGCGATCCAAGGCGACCTCGCCAAGATCGGCATCAAGGTCAAGATCGTCAGCTACGACTGGGGCACCTACCTCAAGAAGACGCAGGAAGGTGAGCACTCCATGGCGCTACTCGGCTGGACTGGCGACATCGGCGATCCGGACAACTTCCTTTACGTCCTGCTCGACAAAGACAACGCCGTGAAGCCCGCGCAGAACATCAACTTCTACAAGAGCGACAAGCTCCATGAGCTCCTGTCGAAAGCGCAGATCGAATCTGACGTGAAAAAACGCATCGTGCTCTACAAAGAAGCCCAGCAAGTTATTCACGACGACGTCGGCATGATTCCGATCGCGCACTCGATCGAGATCGTTCCGATGACGGCGACGGTGGAAAACTTCATCATGGACCCGACGGGCCGTCGTCGGTTCTCGGAAGTCTGGCTCGACAAGTGACGCTCTGTTAGAGGTTCCATGCTCTTAACGCTGATTGCCAAGCGCCTCCTGGTTGCGATCCCGACGCTCTTCGCCTTGACCATCGCCGTCTTTTTGATGGTCAAGGCGGTGCCGGGCGACCCTGCCCTGATGGTGCTCGGCGAGCGGGCGAACAAAGACGCCTTGGAAACGCTCCGTCGCGAGATGGGGCTCGACCGGCCGATCTACGTCCAGTACATGTCCTTCATCAAGAAGCTAGTGCTGGAGGGCGACCTCGGTCGGACGCTCCACTCCAACGAAAAAGTCTCGGAGATCATCCGGCAGAAATTTCCGGCGACCTTCGAGCTGGCGATGATGGCGATGCTGTTCGCCGTCATCATAGGCATACCGACGGGGCTCGTCGCGGCGATCTGGCCGGCGACCCTCATCGACTTCGGCAGCATGTCGCTAGCCATGGTCGGCGTATCGATGCCGATCTTCTGGCTCGCCCTCGTCCTGACGTGGGTGTTCGGCCTGGAGCTGGGCTGGTTCCCGATCTCGGGGCGTCTCAGCATCGAATACTTCTATGAGCCCGTGACGGGCTTCGTCTTTCTCGACGCCTTGATGGCGAAGGATTGGGCGATGCTTCGCGACGCGATCTGGCACATCGTGCTGCCGGCGATTGCACTCGGAACGATCCCCATGGCGTTCCTGGCCCGCATCACCCGCGCCTCGATGCTCGAAGTCGTCAAACAGGACTACGTCCGGACGGCCAAGGCGAAAGGCGTTTCGATGTGGTTCGTCTATACCAAGCACGCCCTGAAGAACGCCTTCATCCCGATTCTGACCGTCCTAGGTCTCCAGTTCGGCTTACTGCTCGGCGGCGCGATCATCACGGAGACGATCTTCGCCTGGCCGGGCATCGGCAGCTGGCTGCTCGAATCCGTGACTTCGCGCGACTATCCGGCGCTGGAAGGCGGCGTCCTCGTCGTCGCGGTCGCCTTCGTCCTCGTCAACTTGGTCACCGACCTCCTCTACCGGGTCTTCGACCCGCGCATGCGGGTGGCCTGATGACCGCCGCCGCTTACGTCAGCCGCACCCCGTTCCAGAGAGCCTGCCGGGGACTCCTCCGCCACCGTCCGGGCATGATCGGCCTCGGCGTCGTGCTCGTCTTCGTGCTGCTCGCGATCCTGGCGGCAGTGCTCGCCCCGGTCGATCCTTTCATCCAAAACAACGTCATGAAATTCACGCCTCCGATCTGGCAAGACGGCGGCGTCTGGCCGCACGTGCTCGGCACCGACATTCTCGGGCGCGACGTGTTTTCCCGCCTTCTCTACGGCGCCCGTTTGAGTCTGATGATCGGCTTCATTTCCGTGCTGGTCGGCGCCAGCGTCGGCATCCCTTTGGGCCTGATCTCCGGCTTCTTCGGAGGCAAGATCGACATCGTCATCATGCGTTTGATCGACGTCATGCTCGCCTTCCCGTCAATCCTGCTCGCCGTCTGCATCGTCGCGATCCTCGGGCCGTCGCTCGAGAACGCCATGATCGCGATCGGCGTCGTGTCCATCCCGCAGTACGCCCGCGTCGTCCGCGCCTCGGTGCTCTCGGAGAAGGAGCGGGAATACGTCACGGCCGACATCGCAATGGGCCGGCGCAAAATGAAAATCCTGTTCAGCGCGATCCTGCCGAACATCTTCAGCCCGCTGCTCGTCATCGCGACGCTGAGCTTCGCCGGCGCCGTCCTGGAAGCCGCCGGCCTGTCCTTCATCGGCCTCGGCGCCCAGCCGCCGACCCCCGAGTGGGGCGCCCTGCTCTTCGAGGGAAAAACGTACGTCTACAACGCCCCTTGGCTGATTCTTTTCCCGGGCCTCGCCATCCTCTTTACGGTGATCGGGTTCAATCTCTTCGGTGACGCGCTCAGGGACGTCTTCGACCCGAAGTCGATGCAACGCTGATGGACCAATTGGATTACTTCAAAGCTCTCCTGGTGCGGCGGCCTGCTTACCTGGAGCGGGTCGACATTCCTCGCATCGAGCGCGAGCTCGACCTCGGCCGCATTCCGGAAAGTAAGCTCGCGGCGTTCCGCCAGGCGACGCAGTATCCGGACAACGGCTACCTCCCGATCACGTTTCCGCACGTCGCGGCGTTTCCGGCCCACTTCAAGAACATGCTCGACGCCCGGTTTCCGCTGAGGCAGACGGGCATCATCCACATCCGGTCCAAATACCTGCAGCTCCGCCCCGTCGGCGGAGGCGAATCGCTCAAGGCGCTGGCCCGCATCGACGGCCAGCGCGAGACGGACAAAGGCTGGGAGTTCGACCTGACGACCGAGCTCTACGTCAAAGACGAAAAGGTCTGGCACGGGGACGCGACGATGCTTTCGCGCCGGCCCGGCGGCTCGACGGGAAAAAAGACCCCGCCCACCCCTGTCGCCGAAGCCGCCGGCACGACGTCGGACGACTGGCGCGCCACCCTCTCCGATGCGCGCTCCTACGCGTGGGCGTCCGGCGATCTCAACCCAATTCACCTGTCGGGCGTCACCGCCCGTTTGTTCGGCTTCAAGCAGCCTTTGATCCACGGCATGTGGAGCCTTTCGCGCATCGCGGGACGTCACGCCGATCAAGCCGCGAAGCCTCAGTGCGAGTTATACGGCGAATTCAAGCTGCCACTGCTCCTTCCCGGCAAGGCCATGCTGAAACACTGGCGTGACGGGCAAGGCGTCGGCTTCAGGCTCCTCGACGGCAGCGGCGAAAAACCCCACGTGACAGGATGGCTCCACTCCCCATGAACGACTACCTGCTGGAACTGAGCCGACGTCCTTTCGCAAAAAAGCTGGTGAAGCAGCTCCGGCTCCCGATCCCCCTGCCGGAACCGCTGAAGCGGGCCGACGGTCCTTGGAGCGACGGCGAACTCGCCGGGATGACGTTTGCCGTGGGCTCGGGCAAGAACGGCAAGCTGTCGACGATCCTCCCCGAAATCATCGAAGGGGCGAAGGGCGAAACCCAGACGGACTACTCGCCGGAATCGACGCTGCACGGCCTGGTCTTCGACGCGACGGGCGCCCAGACGGTGGCAAGCCTCGGCGGCCTCTACGACTTCATCAAGCCGCGCCTGAAATCGCTGAAAGCCAACGGCCGCGTGCTGCTCGTCGGCGTGTCGCGCGCCGCGGCAAAGCAACCGGAAGGTGCCGCCGTGTCGGCGGCCCTCGGCGGCTTCGTGCGGAGTCTGGCCAAAGAAATCGGCAAACGCGGCGCCACCGCTCAGCTCCTGCTGGTCGAGCCGGGCCGCGCGGCCGACTGGCACCTGAAAGAGCCCGTGCGCTTCTTTCTGTCGCGCCGCAGCGCTTTCATCTCCGGCCAAACTCTCGAGCTGTCGGCCGACGTGCCACCACCCGGCCCGCGCGGCGACGTCATGCCTCTCAAAGAAAAGTCGGCGGTCGTCACCGGCGCCGCTCACGGCATCGGCCAGGCCATCGCCCGCCGCCTTGCCGCAGAAGGCGCCCGCGTCATGGGCGTCGACCGACCTTCGGAGAAGGAGGCGCTGGAAGCGCTGATGACCGAGATCGGCGGCATTCCCTGCCTTCTCGACCTGCTGGCGCCCGGTGCCGTCTCGACGCTGGCAAAGCGCATCGAGACCGAATTCGGGGCGCTCGACATTCTCGTGAACAACGCCGGCATCACGCGCGACAAGACGCTCGGACGCATGCCGCGGGATTTTTGGGACGACGTCATCGCGGTCAACCTCACCGCGCCAGTGGAACTGACGACCGCCGTACCGCTGGCGCCGGGCGGGCGGGTGATTTGCATGGCGTCGATCTCCGGCATCGCCGGGAACTTCGGCCAGACCAACTACGCGGCCGCGAAAGCAGGACTGATCGGTTACGTCAAAGCCTTGTCCGGCAAAGTTGCCGACCGCGGCATCACGGTCAACGCGCTGGCTCCCGGCTTCATCGAGACGCGGATGACGAAGGCGATCCCGATGGGCGTCCGGGAAGTGGCGCGGCGGTTCAACTCCTTGAACCAGGCCGGACAGCCGCAGGACGTCGCGGAAGCGGCGGCGTTCCTCGCGCATCCCGGGGCGTTCTCGGTCACGGGGCAAGTGCTCCGCGTCTGCGGGCAGAATCTCGTTGGAGCGTAGTGCGCGGGAACCCAGGCGCGAAGCGCCGTCAAGGGTAATCCGCGGAAGGCTTAGCGAGCAGCGTCGGGAACCCAGGCGCGAAGCGCCGTTAAGGGTAATCCGCGGAAGGCTTAGCGCGCAGCGCGGACCGCGGACCGCGGACCACGCTAAAAGCGAAGGGCCGAAACCCTTACGGGTTTCGGCCCAGTCATCGTCCACTCCAACGTCCCTTGGAGTGAGCTCTTACCAGTATTTGTACGGCGTGTAGCAGTTGTAGCTGTAGCCGCCGCGGTTGTAGGAACGCGGCTGGTTGTAGCCGTAGTTCCAGCCGTAGCCGCGGTAGTAGAGGACCGGCTTGTAGGACGTTTGCCAGTAGTTGTAGTTCCAGCCGCCGTAGTTCGTGTTCTGGCCGTACGTGTTGGGCGCGTAAGGCTGGGAGTACGTGTCGTTGCCGTAGCCGTTGTTGTTGTTGTAGCCATTGTTGTTATTGTTGTTGCCGTAGCCCGAGCTGCCGCTGTAGGTGCCGGTGCCTTGACCGCTGTAGCTGCCGCCGCTGCTGCCGCCGCTGCTGCCGCCGTTGCCGCCGTTGCCGCCGTTGCCATAGCCCGAGCTGCCGCTGTAGGTGCCGGTGCCTTGGCCGCTGTAGCTGCCACCGCTGCCGCCGCTGCTGCCGTTGCCGTAGTAGTTCCGGCTCGAGACGTCCTGGTTGCCGTAGCTGCCGCTCGACGCGTAGTTGTCCCACTGCGTCCAGGCTTGCGTCGACGTGTCGCCGTCGAGCTCGTCCTGGTTGGCGACCATCTTCGCGGGCGCGGCGCCGGCGGTGAAGGCCTTCTCGGCGGACTCGGCCGAGCCCAAGTCTTCCGAACCTTTGTACGTCATCATCTGCGGGGCGCCCGTGGCGTTGCCGTCGGCGTCGACCGGAACGCGCACGATCGCGGCGTTCGGGATCTCACTGTAGTCTTGATCCAGCTCCGCCTTCTTCTCTTCGTCGGTCGAAGGAGCCGGCTGGCTGTTGCTGTCGTCGCTGTCCTTCTTGCTATGGGAGCCGCAGGCCGCAAGGCCGAGCGCCAAGACGGCGGACGCGATGGGGGTGGTGAAACGCATGAGTTACCTCTCTGGTGGCTCGCTAGCCAGTTTGTTTGGTGCCAGGGGTTTTATATGATTTCTATAAATTTACAAGCAGTTTCTAAGAACATTCTATAACGATAGCTTATAGATTGAAAAAGTTGATATAACCCGCCAAAACGGCTGTATAAATCGTTAGCATGTCATCATGACGGGGCGTCAAAAGGGCCTGTTATTGAGGGTCCTTCAGGAGGACCTGCGACCCGAGATAGGCGTTGCCGACCCGCGCATTGGCGTAGTCGAGGAGGGCCAAAGGCACGGCGACCGGCACTTTTTCGAGGCGGAAGTCCTCGATGGAGCGCAGCAGCGTCTGCTTCTCTCCAGGCGTGAGCGCCTCCTTGAGGTAGCCGTACATGTGGATGAGGGCATCGGTAACAGTACCGCGCCGCGGCACCCCGGCTAGCGCGACGCGGAGCTCGGTCCGGTAAGACTCGGCCTGACCGTCCGCGGCGAAGCGTCCGAGCCGCTTCAAGCCGCCCTGCCCGGCGAACGCCAGCAGCAGGAACTTGTAGTTGCGGTGAAACGTCTGCAACGCGGCGACGCCGCTCCCCAGATGCTTGAAGCGAAAGTGCGCCCAGAGGCGGGTGACGAAGGCATCCCGCTGCTCGGGGTCGGACAGGCGACCGGACTCGATCAGCAAAAGGTCGGGACGTTTTTCCGCGAGGCGCCCCGCGAAGAAGCCCGGGCCGTGCCGCGACGGGATCTCGTTTTTGTCGTAAATCTTCACTTTTTCCAGGCCGCAGCTCGGGGACTTCTGCATCAGGACGTAGGCATCGAGATCGGCCGGCAAGTCGTCGACGAGGCGCGCCGCGGTAGCTCGCGCGAGCTCCGACAGGTCCAGACGGTCGTTGATCGTTTCCAACCGCACGGTCCGGCCGTCCGTCCTGAGCCGCATCGCCGGACGCGGCACGCCGAGTCCCATCGCCTTTTCGGGACATAGCGAGACGAAATCGACCGACGTCCCCAACGTGTCGACGATCCAGTCGAGGCGCTTGTGGGCCCCGTTGTACCGGACTGCCTCTCCGAGCAGGCAGGCGCTGATTCCGATTTTGGGGCGTAGCTCGCTCAAGCGCTCAGCTCTTCAGTCGACGGGTCCACGTCGCCAATGCTTCCATCTGGGCTTTGATCACGCTGCGCGTGGCTTCGTCGGTGAGTTTGCCGTTGGCGTCGACCTTGGATGCGGCCTGCCCGATCATCACTTCCGGCTTGGTCAGGACGCGCGCGTCGAGAAATACGAACACCTGCCGCAGGTGATACTGCATCCGCGCCGTCGCGATGTTGCCGGGTGAAGCGCCCATGATGGCCACCGGCTTGTCGGTGAAGCACTGGGGCGTGCCTTGCTTTTCCCTCGACGCCCAGTCGATCGCGTTCTTCAGGCCTCCCGGGATCGAGTAGTTGTATTCGGGGCTGATGATCAGAATGCCGTCGGCGACGCGGATCGCTTCCTTGAAGGCTTTGGCGCTGGCGGGCGTTTTGTCGCCGTCGTCGTCGGCGTTGTACACGGGGAGGTCGGCCCATTCGAGCGGCTCGATCTTCATCCCCGCCGGGGCCAGCTCGATGGCGGCGTTGAGCACGGCGCGGTTGAGCGACCCTTGTCGTAAACTACCGCAAATTCCTCGGACTTTCAGGTCAGCCATGGCGGGTCCTCCGCCGCGGAGTCTATCACTCGCAGCTGAGACCGTCTTGGAATTTCACGGCGTGGAGAGCGGCTTTCGGTTGCACGCCGACCGCCTCGAGGCGCGACAACGTGTCGTAAAAATCCGACACCGCCGAAAATTTCTTGGCGCCTTGCGGCCGGCCGACGCAGAAGCGCGGGCTGCCGGCTTCCGGATGCCAGAGGTCGTCCTGGTTCTCGTCGAAGCCCAGTTTGCACGCGAGTTTCATGTATTTGTAGTAGCCGACGAACTCGGCTCCTGCAGCCGTGACCTGGCCGACGAGATAACGGTTGCCGTCATAGGCGCCGTCGGCGGGCATCTCGGCGTTTTTCCGGGAATCGGCCACCATCCGCAGACGGAAGCCGGCGGCGTCCTTTTCGATGTGGGAGGATTCCGTCAGCGAGGAGGCGTCTTCACCGTCGATTCCTTCTTCGACCGTGCCTTGCGAGTCCAGGTCGATGCTAACCGTATCCGTCTTGAGGACCTTCACGTTCGACAGGAACGTCCAGCTGTCGTCGCTCTCCGCCGTACGCACGCCGAAGTCGCGCGTCAGCTCGACCTTGTCGCCCTCCTCCGTCCAACGCATGTGGGTCAGAAGCTTGCCGTCGTAACAGAGCACCGCTTCGTAGCCGAACTCGCCTCCCGCGGGCAGCGTCTGGATCTTGCCTGAAACGAGGTTGTCGTCGCCGCGATTCTTGAACACGAGCACGCCGCCTTGGACGTCGTCCTCTTTCTTGTCGATGATCCGGTTGACGCGCTGGCTGAAGCCGTTGATGCGCTCCAAGGCTCGGTCGACGCGTTTCGCCCACGCCGTGAGCGGAGTTTTGTCGCCGTTGCTCGGGACGCCGTCAGCCAACAAGGAAAGCGCCGCGTCGTCGTCCTTCACTTCGCTCGGCACCGTGAGCTCGAGCTCCGGGACCTTGAAGACGATGGCGTCGGGCTTCGGCTCCTCTTTCGGTTTTTTGGGGTTCCCGACTACCGTGCCGCAGCCGGTGCAGAGCACCAGGAGCAAACCCAAGTTTTTCCAGCGCGAGCTCATGGCAAATGCCTCATGCCTTCGTGAAAGGGAACATCTGCACGTTGACCTGGATGACCTCGTCGCCGGCGACGCCGTCCTGCTCCATCGCCGCGATCTCGTTCACCCACTCCTCGATCTTGCCTTTGAGGAGAGCGATGCGGTCCTTCGGAAGGGTCACCGTGACGGCGCGTACGTCGCGCTCGTCTTCCGACACCGTCGTGATCGACTCGCGGCCGATCTCGATCATTTTCTGATGGTAGCGAACCACGGCCAGGCTATCGACCTCGGCGTCGGTCGCGATGCGTGCTTCCGAGCGCACGTAGCGTCCGGCCTTGCGGTCGAGGCGGATGTAGCCGAGGTTGCCCAGCAGCTCGAGGCTGCGCTTGATTTGCTCCAGGCGCAGCGGAAAGACGAGGCGATTCTGCAGCCACTCGGCGCTGCCGTCGAAGCCCTGGAGCGCAGTCATCTCGCGGATCACCGGATGATGCCACTCGCCGTAGTATTCGGCTTCGACTGCGCCGAGCGCCACCGGCTCGGCCTTCGTCTTGTAGCTCATAAGGAGTTGGAAGAGCGCGTCGCGTTCGGCCGGCAGGCGCTCGTTCGCGTAGTTCACGAGCGTCGTCCAGTAGCGGAGGCTCGAGCCGTGGAGGTCGATACCCTTGGCGATCTTCGACGCCGCTTTGGCCGTCAGCGGTCTTTCGCCGACGATGACGAGCCGGAGAACGTTGGTGCGCGAGAAGCCGAGGTCCTCGGCGAACCGAAGGTAAGAATAGGAAAGGGTCTCCGCCTTCGCTGCTCCGTAGAGCGCGCGCAGGAAATCGCGATAGCTGAGGTGCTGGGTGACCAGGACCTTCGTCGCGATGCGGCGGAGCATGTTTTTGGACTCATTGACCAAGACGGTCACCTCACCTTATGAATCGGCACTTTTCGCGAAACCTTGAGGCAAATTCGCAAGGTTTCGAAACCGTACGGGAAAGCGGGCAAGAAAATCTGCATCTTATGTTTTTTATCAATAAATTTAATATGTTATTGATTTATAAAGATGCAATTTAATCATCTTGCTTTTTTTGATTATAATTTAACATACCAATTTTACTTTGATTAATAGAAATATCTTAAGTGCAGATACAAAAGTTCCGAAGAGGGCTTGTAGGCGCTGGGATCCGAGTCCTAAAGACTACCCCCGGCCAAACCGATACCCCA
>JAYVBB010000229.1:0-10395 GCA_043750715.1 Pseudomonadota bacterium
TTGCGCTACCGCCCGCTCGCTGGCGAATCCGAAATCGCTCCCGGCGCGCTCTCGGAAGCCATCGGCCAGCTGGCGTCGTGGCTTTGCATCCAGAAAAACGACTTCACCTCCCGTCCCGTCTTTCTCTTCGCCGACAAGATCAAGATCCACGCCGCGGTCGCCGCCGGCTCGACCGTCGATCTGCACGCCGAAATCCTGCAAATGGACGCGGAAACGTTCCGCTTCAACGGCACGGCATCGGTCGCGGGCGAGCTAAAGGTCGAAATCAAGGAGTGCAGCGGCTACTTCATGCCGCTGGCCGAGTTAGAGGACCCGGAAGTCTCGAAGCAACGCTTCCAGGCGATGACCTCCGGCGGTCTGAAACTCGACGGCGTCTCGGGCCAGCCGTTCGCCTTCGACGGCCTCGCCGGCGAAACTTTGGCACTGGTTCCCCGTCAATCGATCCGCACACTCAAGACCTTCTCAGCAGACGAGGCATTCTACAAAGATCACTTTCCGCGGTTCCCCGTCACGCCTATCGTCATGCTCAACGAAATGATCGGCGCGGCGACGACCCGCATGCTGCAGCTTTCCGGAGCCAAGCGGCTGTCGTCGCGCGAACTCTCGGGAATCAAGATCCGGTCCTTCGTCAAGGCGGGCGAACCGGTCGAAATCTCCATCAAACTGGTCGGCGAGCGCCAAGACGGCGACCTGACTTACGTCGAGACCACGGCGGAGCTGATCAAAGAGGGCAAGAAGATCTTGCGCGGCTCCTACCATTACGTCGTTACGGAGGTTCCGTGAACACTCAAACGCAAAAGCGGCGCGTCGCCGTCACCGGCATCGGTGCCATCACGCCGCTTGGCCTGAGCATGCAGGACACTTGGAACGCCATCATCGAAGGCCAGTCGGTCGGCGCGCCCGTCGAGCGCTTCGACGCCTCGCAGTACCCTACCAAGATCGGCTACGAAGTCCGTGACTTCAAGCTGCCGAAGGGCCTGGTACGCGAACGCGAAGAGATGTATTTGAGCCTCGCCGGCCAGTTCGGCGTCGCCGCAGCCAACGAGGCGCTGAAACAGGCGGGCCTGACTGCATCCCTCGTCTATCAACCCGAACGCGTCGCCGTTTGCCTCGGCATCGGCATGTGCAGCCCTGAGCTCGACTGGTACCAGAACGTCTTCGTTCCGGAAAGATTCGAAGACGAGAGCATGACCCGTCACGTCCGGTTCTATCCGGACCAGGTCAGCTCGGTCATCGCTCGCATGGCAGGAGCCAAGGGAGGCATCACTACGATCCACACCGCTTGCGCCTCGTCGGGCCAATCGCTCGGCGAAGCCTACGAGCTGATCGCCCACGGCGAAGCCGACGTCGTCCTGACGGGCGGCGCCGACTCGATGCTCCATCCCTTCTATCTTGCGGGCTTCAGCCTGCTCGGCGCGCTGAGCAAGCGCAACGACTCGCCGCGCACCGCGTCGCGCCCATTCGACAAAGACCGCGACGGCTTCGTCCTCGGCGAAGGCGCCTGCATGCTCGTTTTCGAGGACTACGAAAAAGCCAAGGCGCGCGGCGCCCGCATCTTTGCCGAAGTCTGCGGCTACGGCATCACGGAGTCCGCCTACCGGATCACCGACCTCCACCCGGAAGGCACGGGACCCATCGAGGCCATGCAGATGGCCGTCGACGACGCGGGCATCCGCGCCGACCAGGTCGGGTACGTCAACGCCCACGGCACTTCGACGCTCCTCAACGACCGCATCGAAGCGCTCGCCGTAAGCAAAGTCTTCGGCTACGGCAAGAACACCAAAGTCAAAGTCAGCTCGACCAAGAGCATGACTGGACACATGATCTCGGCAGCCGGAGCGATCGAGTTCGCCGTCTGCGTGAAGGCGCTCGAGCACCAGGTGCTGCCGCCGTCCGTCAACGTCACGACCAAGGATCCCGAATGCCTGGTCGAGCTCACGCCGTCCACTCCAACGGACTGCCGCCTCGACTACGCTCTATCGAATTCGGTCGGCTTCGGCGGCTCCAACACCGCGCTCGTCGCCGGGAGGGCCAAATGAATCACGAAGAAATCGTCATCACTGGCGCTGCCGCCGTCACGTCCAAAGCCATCGGCCTCGAGCAGGTGAAGCAGCTCGTTCTGAACGGCGGCCAGAAGGCCACCGCTGCGGATTACAGCCTCAAGGACTTCAAAGCGGCCCCGCACATCACCGACCGGCGGATGCTGAAAGCCGTCTCGAACGTCGACGCCATCGGGCTCGCCGCGATCGAGGGACTCTGCAAAGACATCGACTACAAGCAAGGCATGTTTCCGGCCGAACGCATCGGCCTTTACGTCGGTGCGCCTCCAGCGACGGCTTACGACAACGAGCCGTACATGGAAGCGATGGCTCAGGCGAACGACCGGGACGGCAAGGCATCCTCCGGCCTCTTCGGCAAGCATTGCATGGGCGCCCGCCCGACGACGCTGCTGCTCGGCCTCCCGAACAACGTGCTCTGCTACGGCGCGATGATCCTCGACGCCAAAGGCCCGAACTCCAACTACACGTCGCTCGGACTCAGCGGCCACCTGGCCCTGATCAACGCGGCGCGGCGCGTGAAGCGGCAGAATGTCGATTTTGCGGTAGCCGGCGGCTTTTGCGCCCACACGGAGCCGGTGAATTCGGCCATCTTCAAGAAGCTCGGATTGACTGACTTCGTTCCCGCCGACGGCGCGGCCTTCGTCAGCCTCGAGCGGCGCGACGGCGCGACGGCGCGCGGAGCGAAAGTCCTCGCCACCTACCTCGGCGGCGCGACGGCTTCCGACGCCATGGGTCCGATGATGCTGGACGTCAACGGCGAAGCTTACGAAGGCGCCATCAGGCGCGCGCTGTCCCAGGCTGGGATCGGCGCGAATGACATTGGGCTGGTTCTTGCGAGCTCGACCGGGGTGACCCGTGTCGATACTTGCGAGTTTTCAGTGCTCTCCCGGGTTTTTGCCAACGTGCGGGAACTTCCCGCCGTTGGCACTTTCTTCCCGGTGCTGGGCCATTTGATGGAGGCCTCGGGCCTCGTGGAGCTCGGGCTCCTGTCCTGGTTGTACGAACAGCAAGAGCTCCCGGCGCCGCTGCGGTGCCAAGGCAAGAGTTCCCGAATCGATCCCACCAAACCATACGCGTTGCTGCTCAAGGCCAGTCCTTGGGGCGAATACAGCTGCGTCGTAGCGCGCAAGGAGTAAGGTCATGTCGTCACCCCGCATGAACGTTCTGATCACAGGCGGCACCGGCTTCGTCGGCAAGGCGGTGCTCGCTCGGCTGATCGACCAGCCGCTGACCGGCAAAATTTATCTCCTCGTCCGCGGCAAGCGCGGCCAAAGCGCCGAAGAGCGTGTCGCCGACATCGTGAAACGCATGTTCCCGCGCGGACGCCAGGACGTGCTGCTCGCGAAGATCCGCGCCGTCGCCGGCGATCTCGTCGAGCCAGGGCTCGGCATGTCCGACGACCAGGTCGACGCTCTCCGCAACGAGGTCCATCAGATCCTGCACGTGGGTGCTTCTACCGACTTCGGCTCGCCGCTCGACGAAGCCCGCCTGAACAACGTCGAAGGCACGCGTCACGTTCTCGACTTTGCCATGAAGTTGAAGAGCCACGGCGTGCTCAAGCGCTTCGACTACGTCTCAACGGCCTATGTTTGCGGCAGAAAATCGGGTCAACTAAGCGAAGACGACCTGACTCGTGGTCAGGATTTTTCGAATACCTACGAGCAGAGCAAGTACGAAGCCGAAATTCTGGTCAAAGAATACGCAGGACGTCTGCCGACGGCCGTTTACCGCCCGTCGATCATCGTCGGCGACTCGAACTCCGGCTACACCCCGCACTTCAAAGTGCTCTACTGGCCGCTGCTTCTTTTGTCGAAAAACCTACTGCCGTTTTTCGCCTGCAATCAAAGGGCTTATCTCGACGTCGTGCCGGTGGATTACGTCGCTGACGGCATCGTGGCCTTGATGCACCGCGAGTCGTCGATCGGGGAAACGTTCCACCTGACTGCCGGTCTCGGCAACGAAATCCGCATCTGCGACCTGCTGCGCGACTCCTACCAGCTCGCGGGTATCCACAAGCGGCCCATCCTCCCGCTTTGGCTGTTCAATCTTATCTGGCATACCCCTCTTTCGAAGCACTTCCCGAGCCACTTCTGGGAAGCCGCCGAAATGGCCAAACCCTATTTCCATTACCTGCACGGAAACGACGTTCGGTTTGACGGCAGCAAAACCTTGAGTATCCTAAAAGGTCTGGGAATCGAGCCGCCCTCGTGGGACGACTACAAGCGTGAAGTTCTTGGCTTCTGCTTGGCGAGCCGGTGGGGGAAAAAACTCCCCATGCCGGAATACATTTACTACCTACCGGTATCGAGTCGAAAGGAAGCGGGACGTGAGTACGCAAATCGAGACGACGGTAAGATCAGCGGTACCTTCGGAATCCCTGTCGGCCAAAACGCTTAAGTCTCTCGCGGACGACATCTACGAGTCGCTGCGCAAAGACGGTTGCCAGCCGCGCGACATCGTCACGCTGTCGACGCGTTTGCTCGAGCTCGTGACCGACAATCTTCGCGTCGACGACGTGCAACCGCGTCGTCGGTGATTCTCAGGTGGGACGCAGAGCGGCGTAAGCCATTGCTGCCCAGCCGAGGATGAAGATCGCGCCGCCCACCGGCGTGATCATTCCGAGCCAGCGTTGGCCCGTGATCGCCAGAGCGTAGAGCGTTCCCGAAAAGATCACCGTCCCGATGACGAAGCACCAGCCCGCTATGTTCAGCATCGGGTGGTCGATCTTGATTTGGACCAAGCCGACCGCTATCAGAGCGAGAGCGTGATACATCTGGTAGCGCGCGCCGATCTCGTAGATCTGCAGCATTTCCGGCGCCAGGCGGTCCCGCAAGCCGTGCGCGCCGAAGGCGCCCATCACAACTGATAAACCGGCCATAATACTGCCGAACACGATCCA
Organism: Pseudomonadota bacterium; assembly: GCA_043750715.1. Lineage (GTDB taxonomy): Bacteria > Bdellovibrionota_B > Oligoflexia > Oligoflexales > CAIYRB01 > CAIYRB01. Next base: position 4,960 of record JAYVBB010000229.1, read on the forward strand.
GTGCGTCCACGCCATGAGTGCCCACTCCGCCTACATTTGCCTGGAAGGCTGCAAAACCTCAGGGTATCGTGCGGGGGCATCGAGAATCAAGGAGAGGATCCATGGGTCTGTTCACAGGCAAAAAAGGCATCATCCTGGGCGTGGCGAACGAGTATTCGATCGCCGCCGGGATCGCCAAGGTTCTCCACGCCGAAGGCGCGACCCTGGGCTTCAACCACCTGCCCGACAAGGAAGGCCGGGGCCGCATGGCGGCGCGGGTCAAACGCGTCACCGACCCTCTCGGCTCCACCTTCGTCCGTCCCTGCGACATGTCTTCGGACGCCGACATCCAGTCCTTTTTCGCGGAAGTGAAGAAGGAGTTCGGGACGATCGACTTCCTGGTCCACTCGATCGCTTTCGCCCCTTTGGACGACATCCGCTGCTCGACCATCGACGCCTCCCGGGAAGGCTTCCGCATCGGCATGGACATCAGCTGCTACTCCTTCATCATCTCCGCCCGGGAAGCAGCCAAGCTGATGCCTGACGGCGGCTCAATGGCCACGATGACCTACTTCGGCGGCGAGAAAGTCGTCGGCGGGTACAACCTCATGGGCGTCTGTAAAGCCGCGCTCGACGCCGCGACGAAGTACATGGCGTACGACCTCGGGCCGAAGAACATCCGCGTTAACGCCGTCAGCGCCGGGCCAATCAAGACGCTGGCCGCCTCCGCCGTCGGCGAGTTCTCGCAAATGCTGAAACTCTACGAAGCCGTCGCCCCCATGGGCCGCGGCATCACGACCGAGGACGTCGGCAAGACGACGGCGTTCCTGCTCAGCGACATGGCGAAGTCGATCACCGGCGAGATCATGCACGTCGACTGCGGGTACAACATCATGGGTAGTCCCGGCCACGCCGCCGAGCGCATGGGAATCAAAGCGGAAGATTAAGGCGAGGCGTTCAGACGACCCGGCGCCCCGTTTTTGCCGGTCGCGGCGTGGCAAGACGAGCACGCGCCGTCGGTAATCGGCTGGGTCATCGACTTGGTCACGCCGTTGAGCGTGATCGACGCAGTCAGAGGGAAGGTCAAACTCTTCTCCGAGTAAAAATTCCCGGCACCGTTCGACGAGTAGGCCACGGTCTTGCCTCCCGCGTCTCTGAGAGTGATGCTGGCACCGGAAGCGCCTTCCGACGAGTCGGCATCAACGGCCGAGAAGACGGTACCTGCGGCGGAAAAGTGGTGGCAGGAGTTGCAGTTCTCGCCTGGCCTCATTTCAGGCCCGTTGGCGTCGTTAGGTCCGTCCTTCTGACCCGGAGTGACCCCACAGGACGTCAACAACAGCAACAATACGCAACGCATCTCAATCTCCCTTGGAATTTTCCGGAGCGAAAGCTCGCGCTGCTCCATGTTCGTAAACTAGCGCGCCGCCGGCCGCGCCCGTGCGCACCGCCAGAAAGGCGACTACGAACGTACCCAACGTCGCTGTAACGACTAAAGCCCTTCGATGAGACGGGCGTCGCACGAAGCTGGCTCCGAGCGCAAGCAGAGCTACGCCGCCCGCGGTCCAAACGAAGGCCTCCGCCCGCTCCTCGTGCTCGTGAATCAAGGCTTTGTCCACGAACCTCCCGGCCCGATCCTCGTCGACTTCGCCTGCCTTCATGGCGGCAAAACCGGACACGGCCAGAAGCACCTGGGCACCGGCCACCAGATGCCAGAGACTGCCAGGACGACCGAAGCGGGCCACGGCCAGAGTCGTCGCCAAGCACAGGAATGGCAGCAACGCGGCTAGAGCCAACGGCAGATGGACGAATAAGGGATGCAGGGGCGAGGGGAGCATTTATGGCACCTCCGGAATCGACTCTCGACTGGTTTCGGTCATTTCTCCATCCGGCGTATGTCGCAGTGAATTTACGTCGCAAAACCAGGGCGTTGTGTTAACTTCGCTGCCGCACTCCGGCAAACCGCCAATGAGGAAAGTTCCGTTCCATGGGTCTGACGACGCGGCAGAGATGGGTTTTGACGCTCGTAGTTCTCACGATTGCGGCGTTCGGCGCGGTCGACATTTGGGGCGATCTGATGGAAGGGGCCAGCGTTGGTCATGTTGCGACCGAGGCCGGCGGTATCGTGGCGGGCATGATGGGTGTGGCCTGGATCTGGCTGCAAAAGGAACGCAGCCAAGCCCGATCGATCGGGCTCGAACGCTCTCTGGCTAGCGCCAACGTCGAGGCGGCGGACTGGCGCCGAAAAACCCACGACCTTCGACGCGGGCTGAGTCAGGCGATCGACGAACAGCTCGGCGCCTGGTCGTTGACGCCAGCCGAAAAAGAAGTCGCCTTGTTGCTCCTGAAGGGACTGTCCCTGAAGGAAATCGGCGACGCGCGAGGCACTTCCGAAAGGACCATTCGCCAGCAGGCGCAGGAACTGTACCGGAAATCCGGTCTCGGCGGCCGCGCCGAGTTCGCCGCTTTCTTTTTGGAAGATCTGTTGCTCCCGGGTAGCAGCGAAAAATAGGCTGCGGATGTGCATCCTGATGCGCCTTTTTCAGCTTTCCCTCACCGGGGATTCGGTTTAGCTTGCGCGGAAGCACTGCCACCAGGAGTTTCCGCATGTACCCCATTCGTCCCGTCTTTGCGTTGTTGGCCGCCGTAGGTTTGACTCTCGTCACGTCATGCGGGCAATCGCCCGAAGCGAAGAGCACGCTCGCGAGCGATCAGACGGAAACGCCGTTCTGGCCCACGTCGAAGCCGGGCGACGGGCAGTTGAACCAACGCCACGCGCTCTACGCTTACTTCTCCGCCGCGCAGGCGAAGCTCCTGCCCGCGAATTTCTTCCGCGAGCTGATCTCGACCAACTCCGACGTGTTCGTCAAATACGGCGACTGGCCGCGTTACCAGCCGGGCTTCTTCTCGGGCGGCACGATCTACCATCCGGCGGTCGGCAAGGCGCTGTCCACCTGGAACAACTCCGACTGGTCGAGCTTCTACAACGAGCTGTTTCACGCCTGGTGGGGGAACGTCTTCACGAAGGCGACGGAGTACCAGACGACGCGCAGCCAGATTCTGACCGCCGAGCGCAAAGAGCACTATCGCCAGGCGCACCATACCGATCCCTTGCTGGCGCAGGAAGAAGGCTACTCCGAGACGATCTCGTCGCTCATGATCCTGATGTACCCGCGTTACAACCCGTCGCTGCCGTCCCAGCGGGGCTACGCGCCGCTCAGCGAATACAAGTACGACACCGGCAAGACGGTGTCGGCCGTCTCGCACGGCGACCAGCCCGGCTACGATCCGGCGGCCGAATGGACGTACATGAACGAGTTCGAGTATTCCGTCCTGTTCCAGATCTTCGCCGACAGCACTCCGCCGAACTGATTCACTTCGGCAAGTAGACGACTTCGATGTTATCCGGGTCGGCTGAGAGGACTTCCTGCTCCAGCATGACCCGGCTACCTTCCTCCAGGTGGAACGAGGATTCCTCCAGGGATGGTCATGGCCGGTCGTTGCGGCTCTCTCCTCTTTCTCGGGGCCTCCGTGTGACGCCCACGCACTTCTTACCATTGTGCGTAGCGCCGCGTCGACGGGGTGACCGAACAAACCGTTCTGGAAACTCACAGAACGTCGGGGAACAGCGCGCTCGTGCTAGCGGTTGCGGCCCGGGAGACTCAAGCCGAGATTCCCACTCCGCGTCGTGATGCCGCGATGAATGGTGATCGTGCCGCCATCGCGGACGCCGGCGTTGAACGACCCCTGGTCGCCGCGGCCGCCGCCCCAACGGCGGGACGTGAGCTTCGGATGGCGGTAGCTGACGTATTCTTCCAGCTCACGGTCCGCGGCCTTGATCAACGCCCGGATTTCCGAGGTGACGGTCGATCCGGCGGGCGTTTGGTCGGCCTGGCGCAGCTTGTCGCGGAACCCTGACATCACACCCAGCATGTAAGACCGGCGCGACGCGGCACCCTTGCCCGTGCGCTTGCTGAAATCCTTCCAGAAGGACTGAACTTTGTTCCAGAGGAAATGGAAGACGTACTCCGCCATCGCGACGTTCTCCGGCGTCCCCATCAACTCGCCGACCTTGTAGTCACAGCGGTCCTTCGCGTCGTACAGCGTGCTGTAGATCACGCGGACGAAGAAGTGGTCGGCGAGGATCGAGTAGATCATCGATTCGGCGGCTTCGATGCGGCGGGTCTTCCGGTTGATGATCGCGTAGACGTGCGACGTCTGGCGCCGGCTTTCGATGCGCTCCAGATTGTATTTGGCGTAGAGGTGCTGAACCCGCTGCATGGCGAGCGCCGCCTCGTACTCGTTGCTGGACTCCGCGAGCGAGAGCAGCTTCTCGACGCGCTTCAGGAGTTTTTCTTCCTCTTCCGAGAGGGAACGGTGCTTCCACTGCGGGATCTCGTGCGGCAGCTGCCCGGTCGCACTCGCTGCCCAGTCGGCGACACCCAGCATCGCGCAGGCCCGTTTGAAGTCGGCGTCGTGGAACGGCCCGCCGCCGAAGACCTCCGAGACGACCTGGTGCGCCATCTCGTGCTTCAAGACCTCGATGACGACGTCCCAGGGGTACCTCTCGATCAACAGATGGCTGATCGTCAGCGTCCGGGTCATCGCCGACCAAAGCCCGTGGCTACCCGTCAGCTCGGCCACGCGGATCACCGGCGGCTTCAGCCGCAAACGGTAATGAAAGAGTACGTTGTCGTACTCCTTGTAGAGCTTTTCCGTCCAGGCGCGCTGGATGTCTGCCGTCGAGACCATGCCCGAAGTATGGCGTTACTCGGCCACCTTGGGCAAGCCCTTGCAGTCGTCGAACTCCTTACGGAGCGACTGGTTCATCTCTTTGAGGACGTCGTACTCGCGCGCCGAACGGACCCGTCCGTAGTATTCGCTAATCATGACTGATTTGTCCGGACTCATGACCTCTAGGATTGCCGTCACTTGCTTTTGCGGCATGTTCTTGAAGAGCTCGACGACCAGGTCCTTGTCGAGTTTCTCGACGACCGGCGCGGCTTTTTTGGGCTCCATCTTCGAGTACATGGCGATGAGCTTCTCGGTCCGCTCGCCCTTCAGCACCTTTTCCTGCTGGATGGTCTCGGAGAAGAACCGGCGCTCCTCGTCCAGGCGCTTCAGCTTTTCGTCGATGCCATTTTCTAGGCCTTTCAGCTGCTCTTCGCGCTTTTTGAGGATGTCGAGACGGTCCTCGATCTGGCGCTTCTTGCGCTCGGCGATCTCGAGGTACTTGCCCAGCTCTTCCTTCTGAATCGCGTCCGGGTTGAGCTCGGGGAGTTCGAGGAGGTTCGACAGGAAGCTCTTGCGGGACTTGCCGTTCTCGGCTTCCTTCTTCGCTTCCGGCTCGGACTTCGCCGCGGCTTGCTTGGCCGCCGTAGCCTTGGCGGAGGCTGGCGCGGCGGGTTTTGGCTCCTCTGCCGGCTTGTCTTCTTTGATTTGCTCGGCCGGGGTCTTGAC
>JAYVBB010000230.1:0-19358 GCA_043750715.1 Pseudomonadota bacterium
AGTGACGTCGCCCGGGTCCTGCATCATCTCGCACTTCGCCAGGGATTCGGGCGACGGGAACAGATTCGCGTTGGCCTGGAGCTCGGGGGGGAGCTTGTCCTTGAGTCCGGTCAGGACCGGTCCGGCCATCGTCCGTGTCACGAAGTCGACGTGTGTCGCCGTCTCGTAGAAGAAGTTGACGAGAGCATGCGCCGCGTCGGCGTGCGGCGCGTTCTTCAGGATCACGGCGTTGTCGATCGCCATCGTCGCGCCTTCCTTCGGGATCACGAACTCGATCTTCTTGCCGCTGTCCCGATTGGCTACCGATGCTTCGCCGGAATACATCTGGGCGAGGACGACGTCGCCTGAGCCGAGGAGCGGCGCCGGCATCGAGTTGAACGCCTTGATGTTCTTTTTCGCGGCGAGCAGCGTCGCCTTCGCCTGGTCGAGGTCGGCCTGGCCCGTGGCGTTGAGACTGAGTCCGTTGAGCTTCAGCGACGCGGCGAGCACTTCCCTGACGTCGTCGAGCAACGAGACGCGGCCTTTGGCCTTGTCGTTCTGCAGCAGGTCGGCCCAGCTCGTCACGGGCTCCGCATAGTTCGTCCGGTTGACCGCGATGCCGGTGATCGACCAGGCATACGGGAGCGAATACTTATTCTCGGGGTCGTACGCCTTCTTCAGAAACTGCGGGTCGAGGCCCGCCGCGTTCGGGATCTTGCTCTTGTCGAGCTCGCGCAGAAGGCCGAGCTTGATCATGACCGAGACCATGTAGTCGGACGGCACGGCTACGTCGAAGCCGGAGGCGCCGGCTTGCAGCTTCGCGAGGAGCTCCTCGTTGGACGTGTAGTTCGACTCCTGGACTTTGATGCCGGTGCGCCTCGTGAACTCGTCGAGCAGCGGCTTGGAGGTGTAGTCGCCCCAGATGAACAGGTTGACGACCTGGTCCGCCGGCTTCGCCGCTTCCGGCGTCGATGCCGGTTTCGATTTGGTGCAGGCGGAGACCGTGAGCGCCAGAACCAGGGCAGAAATGAGGCAACGCATGGTGCACCTTTCGTCATTCCCAGGCGCGACGCAGTCGAGCCGCTGGGAATCCAGCTCGATTACCTATATGATCGTTTTATGCTAGAGATCCGCGGGCTAAGCAAGACTTTTGGCGGCGCCGCCGCGCTCGACCGGGTGTCGCTGACCCTGGCTTCGGACGAATTTTTCGCGCTGCTCGGACCGAGCGGCTGCGGCAAGACGACGCTGCTGCGGATCCTCGCCGGCTTCGAGGCGGCCACCGCCGGGAGCGTGCTCCTCGACGGCCAGGACCTTTTGAACGTGCCGGCGCACCGGCGCGGCTGCAACATGATCTTTCAACGCTACGCGCTCTTTCCGCACCTCGACGTGCGGGCGAACGTCGCCTTCGGCCTCGCGGTCAAGGGCGTCGAGCCCAAAGAGATCGCGCACCGCGTCGACGAAGCCCTGACGCTCGTCGACATGGTCGGCTTCGAGGCGCGCATGACGACGACCTTGTCGGGCGGCCAACAGCAGCGCGTCGCGATCGCACGGGCGGTGGTCAACCGCCCGAAGCTGCTGCTGCTCGACGAGCCACTCAGCGCCCTTGACCTGAAGCTCCGCCAAAAAATGCAGGTCGAGCTCCGGGCCCTGCAGAAGAAGCTCGGCATCGGCTTCGTCTACGTCACGCATGCGCAGGACGAGGCGCTCTCGATGGCCGATCGCGTCGCGGTGATGAGCCACGGCCGCGTCGATCAGGTCGGAACGCCGGGCGAGATCTACGACCGTCCCGCGACGGCCTTCGTCGCGACGTTCATCGGCCAGATGAACCGCCTGCCGGGGAAGCGGACGCCCGACAAAGACGGCCGGGCGACCTTCACCCTGCCCGACGGAAAAATTCTGGGCGCGGAGCGCCCAGGTGAGGGGAGCGGGAGCGGCAGGCTGACCCTCATGGTGCGGCCCGAGCGTACGCGGCTCGGGCCCGGAGGCAGGGGCGACAACACGCTGCCTGCCACCGTCCGGCAGCTCGTCTTCCGCGGCGCGACCATCGACCTGCTCGCCGACGTGCACGACGCTCCCGGCGTGACGTTCACGATTCAGGTCCCGCGCGACGCCTCAGGCAGGCTCCCCGAGCCGGGACAGGACGTCGAGCTGGCATTTGCTCCGGCCGACTGCCGGCTCGTGCCAGGCGAGGTGCCGCAGTGAAAGGCGACGCGCCGCGGTGGGGATGGCTCGCCGTGCCGCTCGCGGCGTGGCTGGTGTTCTTTCTGGTCCTGCCGGTCGCCTTCGTCGTGGCATATGCCTTTTGGACGCGGGGCTCCTACGGCGAGATCCAAAAGATCTGGACCGTGGCCAACTTCGCGCGGGTCGCCGATCCGCTCTATGCGAACATTTTCCTGCGGAGCCTTTGGCTCGCCGTGGTGGCGACGGTCGTGACGGCCATGCTCGGTTATCCCGTTGCTCTGACTCTGGCGTCGGCTCCGGCGCGACTCCGCCAGCTCCTGTTCATGCTGCTGATGGTGCCGTTCCTCACGAACTTCATCGTCCGGGTCTACGCCTTGCGCCTCGTGCTTGGCGTCGAAGGGCCGGTCAACCAGCTGCTTCTTTGGTTGGGCTTGATCAGCGAGCCGCTCGTCATGACGGACACGGCGTTTCTGGTCGGCGTCGGCATGATAACCAATTACCTGCCCTTCATGGTGTTACCTCTCTACGTCGTCCTGGAGAAGCTCGACTATTCGCTGGTCGAAGCGGCGCGCGACCTCGGTGCGTCGCGCTGGCAGACGTTTCGGCGCGTGATCCTGCCGCAGACGAAGCCGGGGCTCGCCTCCGGCGCCGTGCTGGTGTTCATCCCGACGCTCGGCGAGTACATGATCCCCGATCTGCTCGGCGGGGCGCGCATCATGCTGCTAGGCAATCTCATCACCGAGCAGTTCCTGAAAGCCCGCGACTGGCCGTTCGGCTCGGCCCTCGCCGTCCTGCTGATCGCGATCATGGGCATCGCCTTCGCGGTGAAAGCCAAGCTGGCGCCGGGAGAGGACGGCTTGACGCATGGCTGACGAACGCCGCCGTCCGGCGCCGCACTTTACGTCGTACCTCCTGACGGCGTTCGTCTTCCTGCTGCTCTACGCGCCGCTGGTCGCCGTCGTCGTCTATTCGTTGGATCCCGACCTGCGCTGGTACGAGCGGCTCTTTCAAAACGAAACGCTGGGCGACGTGCTGATCCGGAGCCTCATCGTCGCATCCGTCACCAGCGTGGTCGCGTCGCTGATCGGCACGGCGGCGGCTTTGGGGCTGGCGCGCGCCAACTTCCGGGGCAAGCGCCTGCTGGGTCTCCTGACGCTCGTGCCGCTCGTCATGCCCGAGCTGGTGATGGGGCTCTCGTCCGTCGTCTGGTTCGTCACCCTCCGGCTGACGCTCGGCCTCTGGTCGGTCATCTTCGCGCACGTGACGTTCACCGTCTCTTACGTCGTGGTGACGGTGAGAGCGCGCCTCGCCGACTGCGATCCGGGCCTCGAGGAAGCCGCGCGCGACCTCGGCGCGACGGGGTGGCAGACGCTTCGCCTCGTCACCCTGCCGCTGCTCTTTCCCGGCATTCTCGCCGGAGCCATGATGGCGTTCACGCTGTCGTTCGACGACTTCCTGATCAGCTACTTCACGGCCGGGGTGAACTCCGACACGTTGCCTATGAAGTTATATGCAATGATCCGCTTCGGAGTGAATCGCGAGATGTACGCGCTTTCCAGTTTACTCATCGCCGCGACCGTCCTGGGCCTCGCCGGGCACAATTTTTTAAGGCGCCGGAAGCCTTGGGCGAAACCGGCTTAAGTGCGGGTATCCCAAGTTAAAATTTGATTTCCCGTTAAGCTAAAACGGCCCCTCTCCGAGAGTAAATGAAACACTCTTCAGGGGAATGTCACATGCGTCTCAAAAGTTCGGCTTTGGTCCTGGCTTCACTGATCGCCGCCACCGCTTGCAACAAGAGCGGAGGCAGCAGCGACGGCAAAGAAGAAACGCCCCCGGCCACCGACGGCGGCGGCACCGGCGAAGGCGGCGCGGCGTGCGACGCGTCAGCAGGCAAAGTCATGGTCGGCGGCGAATGCCAAGACAGCGAAGAAAAGATCGACGACAAGAAAGACGGTGGCCTGGCGCTCCAGGGCGGTACCCTCGACGTCGCTTTGGTCCCTGCGGGCAAGGTGGCATTATCGACGGCGCTCGTCGGTCAGGCGAGTGAAGCCGAGCTCGAAAGCCTCGAGTACCGCTTCAGCTCGATTCAGATCTGCGAAAAAATGGAAGTCAACGGCACCGGCTTCAACAACCCGCAAAATTGCCTCGTGATCTTTGACGACCAAGGTGAGGATGGCGAGTACGGTGGGCTGCCGCCGACCAAAATGGAGTTCCCAGTGCAAGTGGACTTCGACGCCGCGGTCGCGGCGTACGAAGCTAAGGTGCAAGCCCGCCACGCTGCCGCCTTGGCTGACACGACCAAATACATCAACCTCATGGATCCCGAGTCCGTCAAGAAGCTCAGCGCCGAGCTGAAGCTGACCGACAAAGACGCCCACGCCTATAACTTCGGCCTCGTGAACTGGTTCCGCCCGATCAAAGTCAAAGGCTCGGCGGCGCTCATCGGCGCCAGCCCCGCCAAGACCGTCTACACCAAAGATGGTCCCGCGGCGATCGAAGTCGTCGGCTTGGACGCTTACCTGAAGCACGTCACGAATGCAGCGACGGACATGACGGCCGGCTCGGCCGAAGTTGCAGTGATCGAGCATCCGAACGGCGGCAGCTGGTTCAACTTCCCGGCGCCCTTCGTCATCACCTTGGACGACATCAAAGCCAAGAAGAACTTCAAGCTCAAGCTGACCTTCAACCCGGACGCGGTCGTGAAGGCTTTCGACGACGAGAACAAAGGCCAGCTCAAGGACAATACCAACCATGTCAGCATTTCGATCCCGATGCTGCACCTCACGCCGATCGCCCATGCCGTCGACCAGGTCATCCAGAAGGAAACTTATCTGCTCGAGCGCATTCCGGGCGGTTCTGTTGAGCCGTTCTATGCGCGCGTCGAGCTCTACTCGGTGAAGAACGACCCGGCCAAGATCGTCTACGGCGTCGACTCGCAGATTCTCTACGGGACCGGCTCGACTATGGGGATCTCCGACCTGCCTCAGGCGTTTTTCCTGAAGCAGACCGCGACCGAGGTTGGACTTAAGGATTATGAAAGCCAGGCCGAGGCCATGCCTGCCTTCCTGACGATCCCCCGTCTGGCTGCCGCTGGTGATACTTCCACGATCAAAGTAAAGAGCGCCTGCGTCGACGGCCACCCGGGCTTCCGTCTGCCGGAACACATGGCCGTCAACTGCTCCGACCCGTTGAACACGAACTACAGCGTCGAAGACGACGTCACCCTGACGCTCGACTCGGTCACCGACCTGCCGTAATTCCAGACCGGATCTTTACCGCTGGCCGCTCCCTTGGGCGGCCAGTTTACTTAGGAGCCCATGCCATGCGCCTCGGACTTTCGACTCTGATCCTCGCGTCGCTCCTTGCAGCAACGGCCTGCGACAAGGGCAAAGGCACGAGCGATGGCAAGGAAGACCCTCCTGCCACCGACGGCGCGACCGGGCCTGCGTGCGACACCTCGGCCGGCAAGGTCGTCGTCGACGGTGAATGCAAAGACGGCGAAGAAAAAGCCGAAGAGAAGAAGGACGACGGCCTTGCTCTCGAGGGCGGTACTCTCGACGTCGCCCTGGTCCCTGCCGACGAGGCGGCGCTCTCGACGGCCCTCGTCGGCCAAGCGGGCGTAGCCGAGTTGAAAAGCCTCGAGTACCGGTTCCTGTCGATCCAGATCTGCGAAAAGATGGAAGTGAACGGCACGGGGTTCAACAATCCTGAGAACTGCCTGTTGATCTACGACGGTCAAGTCGACCAATCCGCGTACGGCGATTTGCCCCCTAAAAAGAGCGACAAGAACAGCGACGGCCAACTCAAATATCCCTCTCAAAACGAATTCGACGTCGCAGTCGCCGCCTACGAAGCCCAGGTTCAAGCCCGGCATACGGCCGCTTTGGCCGATACCAAGTACATCAACCTGAGGGACCCTACATCCGTCAAGAAGCTCAGCGCTCAGCTGAAGCTGACGGACAAAGACGCCCATGCCTATAGCTTCGGCCTCGTGAGCTGGTACCGTCCGATCAGGGTCAAAGCCTCGGCGGCGCTGATTGGCGCCAGCCCGGCGAAGACCGTCTACACCAAGGACGGTCCCGCGGCGATCGAAGTCGTCGGCATGGACTCGTATCTCAAGCACGTCACGAACGCCGCTTCGGACATGACTGCCGGACCGGCCGAAGTCGCGGTGATCGAGCATCCGAACGGCGGCAGCTGGTTCAACTTCCCGATGCCCTTCGTGATCACGACAGACGACCTCAAGGCTAAGAAGAACTTCAAGCTGAAGCTCACGTTCAATCCGCATGCCGTCGTCAAGGCCTTCGACGACCAAAATCAAGGACAGCTCAAGGACACGACCAACGACGTCAGCATCTCGATCCCGATGCTGCACCTGACCCCCATCGCCCATGCGGCAGACAAGGTCATCCTCAAAGAAACCTACTCGCTGGAACACATTCCGGGCGGCGCCGACGAACCGTTCTTTGCGCGCGTCGAGCTCTATTCGATCAAAGGTGACGCCGCGAAAACTGTCTATGGCGTCGACTCGCAGATTCTCTACAAGACCGGCTCGACGACGATGGTCTCCGACCTGCCGCAGGCGTTCTTCCTGAAGCAGACGGCGACGAACGTCTCGCTCAAAGATTATCAAAGCAAAGGGGACGACAAGCCCGCCTTCCTGACGATCCCCCGCCTGACGGCTGCTGGCGCTTCGTCCACGGCCAAAGTGAAAAGCGTCTGTGTCGACGGCCACCCGGGCTTTCGGCTGCCCAAGTACATGGGCGTCGACTGCTCTCAACCCGCGAATACGAATTTCATCGCCGAAGACGACGTCACCGTCACCCTCGACTCGATCACCGAGCTCAAGTAGGGCATTCTCGCGGGTCCCGCCGCCCGCGCCCGGGACCTCGTTTATTCCCTTCCGGAATCCTTAGTCGTTCCCGACCCTTAAAAAGACCCCGCGACTTCCTCGCCTACATCGTCGATAGAGTCTCCAAATCGCGAGGAGGTCGGCCATGAAGTGCGTGGAAGTCTTTAAACATCGGGACGATGTCCGGGAAAAGCAGCAGATGCTGAAGGACAAGGGCATCGACTCGCGTGTCATGGTCGATCCGCTTGAGGGCCGCTACCCGGCCCTGAGCACTTTTCACGACGTCCAGCTGATGGTCCGCTCGGAGCAGTTCAACGAAGCCTCGGCCTTGCTCCGTAAAAAGGCGTCCTGACCAGGGAGGTCGATGCGCCGCTGCCTGCTGATGCGGACAGCGCTTCTCCTTGGCGTGCCGGCGAATGGAAGCAGGTCGTTGAGCTCCAAGCGGAGCCGACGACCTGTAAGTTTTTGGAAAACGTCGCCGGCGACGGCAAAGGCATGTTCGTGATCACGAGCAACTTAGCGATAGCACATAATCATGCAATTGGTGTTGACGCTATCAATGCGGCGATACCAACGTAGCTAGGGATCTCGGCCCGAGCGCATAATCGATGGCGTTGTCGTCGAAGAGCAGGGCGTCCGCTGCTCCCGTCGTCTAAAACCTGCGAATAAGACTGAGATAAAAAGCACTAAAATCAGTTCGTTAAGCTTTCCTACAACAACGCCGATCGGACGCTTGTATGACCAGGTAACTGCAGAATCGAGCAAAAAATGCGTTTGTTCCATGCGTCCCTTGGCACCGCCCTCTTCTTGTTCGGCTGCCAGCTGGGAGTGCAGACTGGCGGCTCGGGGGGAGTCATTCCGGCGAGCGCCACGGAGTCAGCTACGGAAAACGCCACAGACAGTGGCGAGAGCACCGGTTCTTCGACTTCTTCCGACACGCAAACGTCAACAACCACCGATGCCGCCAGTAAAAGTGCGACGGTGACGGCGACGCATACGTCTACTGGCACGGGTACCAATACCGCGACGGATTCCGACACTACTCCCGGCGCGCCCGAGGCCGGTGCTTCCGGTGTCCTTCAAAAGAGCGACCTCAAGGACAACTCGGTGCATTTGAGTTGGACCGCGGCCACAGGTTATCCTGCTTTCGATCTTTCCTACCGTCTTTGCGTTCGCCCTGCGGGCGACGACTTGACGACGGTCGCAAGTCTGAAGGCGGCGTGTGATGGCGGCGGTGGCTGGCAGGGAGTTTTGGGGGCGACCCTCGATCAAGTCGTGACGGGACTTTCTGCGAAAACAGACTTTGCCGCAAACGTCTTGGTTCATGCTTCGAGCGGCTTGGAAAGTACTTACGCCGTCGCCACGTTTCAAACCCTGGTGGATCAAACGCCGCCAGTTCCGGGTAATGGCGGAGTCCTGAGTATTAGTGATGTTACGGCGTCGAATGCCACCGTCAGTTGGACGGCGGCGAGCGACGCCGAAACGATGGCGGCGAAACTCGAGTACCACGTCTGTTTGAGGACGGCCGCCTTTACGGTGGCGGCAGACGCCGACGCCAATTGTCGGTATCTCTCGGGTTGGAGTCGGGGCTTGACGTAGCTGTCGGTGCGCGGGCTCTTCCCGTCTAGGGTGAGCAGCATCGTGGTCTTGGTCCGGGACGCCTTGAACAATCAGGCTCTGTATCAAGCGGCGTCGATTTCGACGACCGCGCGTGGCGCGAGCGACGTCTTCGTCGACGATGTCTTCACGATCACGACGGACTTTGGCGCCGGCGGGCTGAGCGTTGGCGACGTGGTCACGTTCGCGAACGGCGAAGTGGAGGCGATCGCGGGCCTCGTCTTTGGGACGAACGCATTCTCGAGCATTGAAGCGGCCGCCGCGGCGGTCGGCGCTGGGCCCGGACGCATTTACCTCGGTACTGGAACGTTCACCCTCGCTGCGCAGCTTTCGATGTCTGGCGACGTCAAGATCATCGGCGCCGGTCAAGAAAAATCCAAGATCATGTATGGTTTCGACACCGCCCAAGCTGGCAACGCCCGCGGCGGCATTTTCGGGGACGCGGCCTCAGCCATGGAGTTCTGCAACCTGACGATCGACGGCACTGGACATTCAGTGCATACCGGGATTCGGGCTGCCGGGACCGTCGGTCTCTATGGCGTCAAGATGATCGACATTAGTTATCCACCTTATCACGGAATTTCGCTCGCGTCGGTCGGTGCCGACGCGACGGTCGAGAACAGCGTGTTTGTACGGAGCAACCGGGCTGGGATCTACTTCTATGGCACGGGCACGAAGCTCGCCCGTTGGAACGACGTCACCGGCAAGGGCGACGGTGACTGGGTCAACAGCGGCATCGAGACCGGTGGGGGCGCGACTGTGCTCGTGGAAGAGAACGCGCTGCGAAGTCTGACCGGCGTCGCCTCGTTGGACGGAAGCGAAAGCATCGCACTTTACGCCTACTCTTATTCTGGAGCGTCATTCAACTATACGGCAAGGCGCAACACGATCGACAACGCGACCTACGGATTCTACATCTCGCTCATCGGCGGCGAATTTGTGGCGGTAGCCCAAGAGAATCGCCTGGCCAACGTGGAGTTTGGGATGGCCAACGACTTGACGAGCGTCGTCGATGCGACGCGCAACTGGTGGGGTGCCGCCACTGGGCCGACCTATTCGGGGAATGCGAACGGCACGGGTGCCAAGCTGAGCGAGGCGTATGCCGACAACATCACCTACGTGCCTTGGTTGACCGAGTGAGCCTGGCGCTTTGCTGAAGCTACTGCTTCATCATCCCGCCCGGCATCTTCACCATCGACTTCCTAGGCATGAAGCGGAACATCCCCGCGAAGATTTCGTTCTTCACGCACGAAGGGTGACGTCTGCAACTTCGCTCGTCGTTTGCGCAAGACCCTTCGGCAAGTCCTCGACTCGGACGCCGGCGTTGACCTGAAAGTTCGTGGTGGTGATGCCGGGATGCAGGCCGAAGACGTAAACTCCGCGGGCCTTGTTTTCGGTACCAAAGGCACTCGGTGAACGCCGTGACGAAAGACTTCGTGGTGCAATAAAGACCCATGCCCAGCATCGACGTGAAGGCCAGAGTCGAAGATACGTCGATCAATGTGTCGCCCGATTTGGCGGCGCTCAAGAAAGCGTGCGACAGCTTAACCACCGCCATGCAATTCAGGATGACCAGAATCATCAGTCCTTCCAGGATCTTAAAAAGACCCCGCGACTTCCTCGCCTACATCGTCGATAGAGTCTCCAAATCGCGAGGAGGTCGGCCATGAGGTGCGTGGAAGTCTTTAAACATCGGGACGATGTCCGGGAAAAGCAGCAGATGCTGAAGGACAAAGGGATCGAGTCGCGC
Organism: Pseudomonadota bacterium; assembly: GCA_043750715.1. Classification (GTDB taxonomy): domain Bacteria; phylum Bdellovibrionota_B; class Oligoflexia; order Oligoflexales; family CAIYRB01; genus CAIYRB01. The sequence continues at coordinate 10,380 of JAYVBB010000230.1, forward strand.
GTCATGGTCGATCCGCTCGAAGGCCGCTACCCGGCGCTGAGCACTTTTCACGATGTCCAGCTGATGGTACGCTCGGAGCAGTTCAACGAAGCCACGGCTTTGCTCCGTAAAAAGGCGTCCTGACAGGGGATATTGATGCGCCGCTACCTGCTGCTTCTGACCGCGCTGCTGCTTGCCGTGCCGGCGCAAGCCAAAGACAAAGAGAAGAAAAAGAAGGTCAAATGGAAGCAGGTCGTTGAGCTGCAAGCGGAGCCGACGACCTGTAAATTTTTGGAAAACGTCGCCGGCGACGGCGAAGGCATGTTCGTGATCACGAACAACCAGAGCAAGAAAAAGGTCAAGCAGCAGGCCAAGAAGGCCACGGCCAGCGCCGACGGCAACGCCTACTTCATGGTGAAGCTGGTCCACCAGCAAAAGGGCGGCTATACCTTTGAAGCCAAGACCTACTGGTGCGATGAGCTGCCGCCAACTGTCGAAGACGACAACTAGATTAGAATCCCCATAAAATATTGACTATTTCATTGAAATGACTATGATCCGGCTCCCTTTGAACCCGCAATGGATCCATTGCTGCCGGAGCCGTTTTTTCGATGACCAAGACCCGGGTAGTAGCCGCCATGTCAGGCGGCGTCGACTCCTGCGTGACGGCAGCCCTGCTCAAAGAGCAAGGCTACGACGTCATCGGCATCACCATGCAGCTGTGGAATCACGGCGCTGACGGAGCCGAGCGCTTCGACAGCTGCTGCTCGCTGACCGACGTTCACGACGCGCGCGCCTCCGCCCACCGCCTCGGCATTCCCCATTACGTGGTGAATTACGAGAAGGAATTCAAAAGCGGCGTCGTCGACTACTTCGCCTCCGAATACGCCAAAGGGCGGACGCCGAACCCGTGCGTCCTCTGTAACAGCAAGCTGAAGTTCGACCATCTGGTCGACCGAGCCCACGCGCTCGGGGCCGACTGGGTCGCCACGGGACACTACGCGCGCGTCGTGCATCGGGGCGACGGCCGTCCGAGCGAGCTCTATACCGGCGTCGACCCGAAGAAGGACCAGAGCTACTTCCTCTTCGACATGCGCCCGGAAAACCTCAAACGCGCGATGTTTCCGCTGGGCGGGATGACCAAACCCGAGGTCCGGGCGATCGCGGCCAAGTTGGGCCTCGCGACGGCGTCCAAGCACGAGAGCCAGGAAATCTGCTTCGTTTCAGGGAACCGTTACACGGAGTTCCTCGAGCAGCACTACCCCGAAGTCACCGCCGGCCAGGGCGGCGAGATCGTCGACCGCCAGGGCAACGTTCTCGGCCGTCACGAAGGCATTCACCTGTTCACGGTCGGCCAGCGCAAAGGCTTGGGCTCGACGATGGGCACCGTCCCGAAGTACGTGGCCCAGATCGACGCCGCGACCAAACGCATCGTCGTCGACGACCTCGAAAATCTGGCGGTGCTCGGCTTCGAAGTCGCGTTCCCGAACTGGATGGTGCCGGAGTCCGAGATGACGCCGGACCGGTTGCTGAACGTCATGGTCCGTTACCGCGCGAAAACCGTGCCTTGCCGCGTCGAGCGCGGAGAGTACGGCAATTGGCGCGTTTTACTGAAAGAAAAAGCCCGTTGGGTCACTCCCGGCCAAGCGGCGGTTTTTTACGAAGAAGAAAGGGTCATCGGTGGGGGATTCATCGCAAACTCGCCCGTCGGCGGAACCAGCGCGCAAAGGAGCGCGGGGACCGGCCGACTACAGCAAGCTATGGGCGAGCCATCCAAAGATCTTCACGCGACTTGACGTCTTACAGGAGCGGCTGGGGCTCAAATTCGCCAACCTGCCGCTGCTGTATGAAGCCCTGACGCACCGCTCGGCTCTCATGGAGCTCGGCGAAGGCCAGCGTCCGCTCGATCTCCCATGGAACGAGCGGCTGGAATTCCTCGGCGATGCCGTGCTCGGTCTATGCGTCAGCCGGCGGCTGATGCAAAACGCCCGGAGCCTGTCGGAAGGCGAGCTGTCGCGCGTCCGCGCCGCGCTGGTCAACGAAGAGTCGCTGGCCGAGCTGTCGCGCGGCCTCGAGCTCGGCAAGTTCCTGGTCATGGGCAAGGGTGCGGCGCTGTCGGGCGGCCGCGACCGCGACTCGCTGCTCGCCGACGCGCTGGAAGCCGTGATCGGCGCCGTGTTCGTCGACCAGGGTTACGACGCGGCCGACGCCCTCTGCGGCCGTCTGTTCGACGTGACGCTGTCGGGTGACCTGACGATGCTCGAGCAGACCGACTTCAAAACGATGCTGCAAGAGCTGACGCAGGAAAAGCTGAAGGAAACGCCCCGCTACGAAGTCATCAGCGAGTCGGGTCCGGATCACGACAAGATCTTCGAAGTCAAAGTGCTGGTCAAAGGTGACGAGTTGGGCCGAGGCAACGGCGGCAGCAAAAAACGGGCTTCGCAAGAAGCCGCCCGCCAAGCGGTCGAGCGAATGGTGCGCAAGGAGACGACGACATGAGTATGATTCACGGACTGGTGGCCATCATCGGCCGCCCCAACGTCGGCAAATCGACGCTCTTCAACCGTATGACTTCGAGCGATCAGGCGATCGTCGACGATCAGCCGGGCGTCACGCGCGACCGGCTCTACGGCACGGCCTGGCTCAACGACGAGAAGACCGAAGGCTACATGGTCATCGACACCGGTGGCTTCGAGACCGACGACTTCAAGTTCCAGCCGTTCGCCGAGAACATCGTCTGGCAGCAGACCGAGGCCGCGATCAAGGAAGCCGACCTGGTCATGTTCGTCGTCGACGCGAAGAGCGGCATCAGCCCGCACGACGTCCAGCTCAAGCGCTACCTCGAGCAGCTCGAAAAGCCGCACCTCGTGGTCGTGAACAAGGTCGACGGCCCGGAACAGGCCCAGGCCATGTGGGACTTCTTCGAGCTCGGCACCGACGACCTCGCGAAAGTCAGTGCCGCGCACAACCGTGGCGTCTCCGACCTCAAAGAGTTGATCGCCGACAAGCTGAAGGAGATGCCGGACCTCCAGGTCATGAAGTCGCACCTCCACGCGACGCGCATCGCGATCGTCGGCCGGCCCAACGCCGGCAAGTCGTCGATCCTGAACCGCATCTGCGGGGAAGAGCGGGCGCTGGTCTCCGAGATCGCCGGCACCACCCGCGACGCGGTCGATACTGCCATCACGTACAACGGCACGGACTACGTCCTGGTCGACACCGCCGGCATCCGGCGCAAGTCCAAGATCGACGAGCGGCTGGAGTCGCTCAGCGTCATGCGGTCGATCCGCGCCATCGAGCGCGCCGACGTCGTGCTGCTCATCATCGACGCCCTGCAGGGCATGACCGAGCAGGACGCTCGTCTTTCGAGTCTGGCCGTCGAGCGGGGAAAACCGCTCGCCGTCATCGTCAACAAATGGGACCTGTTTCCGGACAAGCAAACCAACACCGCGAAAGAGTACGAAGATGCCATTCACAGGGAAGTCAAAACGATCGGCTTTGCGCCGGTGGTTTTCGTCTCAGCACTCGAAAACCAGCGAGTCCACAAGCTCATGGCACTCGCCGAGCGCCTGGCTGAGCAAACCCGCAAAAGAGTCGAAACCAGCCGGGTCAACGCGGCCCTCCGCGCGCTCGTGCAAGAGCATACCCCCGCCCTGATCCGCGGCAAGACCAGGCGCGTGAAGTTCTACTTCGCGACGCAGGTCGCCATCGCCCCGCCGACGTTCGTGGTCTTCACCAACGTCGCCCGCGAGATCCAGGAATCGTACATGCGGTATATGACGCACCGGTTCCGGGCCGAGCTGGGCTTCGACGAAGTGCCGGTGCGCGTGATCCTGAGGCCGAAGTCCGAGGTGAGGAAGCGTGACGTTTCCTCCGCCGAGGAGTTCGAGGCCAAGGAAAAAGTTGCCCAGCGCAACACCGTGCTCACCGAGTTCGACGACATCGGCGATTTCGACGACGACACCGTCCTCATCGAAGTCGACGCCGACGAAGAAGGAGGGGAATTCATGGTAGAATCGAAGCCATGTCGCCCTTCGCTCTCGCCCAATATCTGACGCCGGAAGCCCGGGCATGGGCTCTGCAACCCGAGGTGCTCGTCGCCGTCGCGTTTCTGAGCCTCGTCACGAGCATCGGTCGTTATTTCACGTGGAGCGGCGCCTTCTACTGGGTCTTCTACGTCCGGCGCAGGCTGGCGCGCCGCAAGATCCAGCCGGCGTGGCCGAAGAGGGAGCAGATCGCCAATGAAGTGCGGTGGTCGCTCTACTCGTGCATCATCTACGCGTTGCTGTCCGCATTTCTGTATTTTGCGATTTTGAAGGGGTGGACCTCGGTCTACTTCGACTGGTCGGAGCGAGGGACCGGCTACGCCGTGTTCAGCTTCGTTCTGATGATCGTCGTGCACGACGTCTACTTCTACGTGACCCACCGTGCCTCGCATGAAGTGCGCTGGATCTTCCGTCATTTTCACCGGATCCACCACCAGTCGACGAACCCGACGCCGTTCGCCGACATCATGTTCCACCCGGTGGACGCGCTGATCCACGTCGGCTTCCTCCCGACCTTCATTTTCCTGATCCCGCTGCACCCTCTGACTCTCGCCTTGTTCGTTGGCCAGGTTCAGGTCGTGAACGCCATCGGCCACATCGGCTTCGAGACGTTTCCGGAAAGCTGGCGGCACGCCTGGGGCTGGCGGTGGATCTCGCGGCCGACCCAGCACAACATTCACCACAGCCACGTGCAGTGCAACTATGGCCTCTATTTCCGCTTCCTGGACCACTTCCTGAAGACGGAGAAGACGCCCGAGGACGTCGCTAGTGGCCGGCGGCCGGAGAAAGCGACTTGAGGAGTTCGACGAAGCTCTTGTGCAGGCTTGGATTGGCGCGCTGGAGCTTGATCAGAAAGTCTTCCTGCACCGGCGGCGGCATTTGGGCGAGCAAGAAGGCGAAGTGCTCTTCCTTTTGCGAGACGTAGCCCGTCAGAAGCTGCGTCGCCTGCTTGGCGAGTCCTTCGTCCTTGCTGACGGCGTAGTAGAACAGATGCTTGAAGTTCGGGTGATGGAGCGACGGCGGCGCCGTGCCGAACTGAGCCAATGCCAGCTCGGCGGTCGTGCGATGCACCTTTTTCAGCTCGCCCGCCAGGATTTCGCCTGGCGTCGCCAGAGCGAGATAGGCCAGAAGGTCGTCGGACGCGGCATCCGCGCCGAGCGCGATCATCGCCTTGGCGTAGGCGACGTGGCCTTCCGCCATCAGGCTGGTGCGGAGCAGCGGATAAGCCTCTTTGAGATGGTTCGCCTTGGCCGCGGTCGCGGCTTCCGGGGACAGCCCGACGTTCTGGCCTCTGCCCCGCGAGGCGCGGCGTGACATTTCGAGGCTCACTGCTCCCGCCATCTGGTCCGACGGGTAATTGGTCGCGACCTGCCAAGCCATGCGCCTCGACGAGAGATCGCGCGAGCGGATCAGCGTCTCGAAGAGGCGCGGCGGCTTCGCTTCCGGCAGCATCAGATAGAGATCGATCGCATTGTGGCGTTGCTCGTCGCTGACGGTGCTGCGAAGGTCGATCCAATCGACGAGCAGCAGCGCCGCGGCGCTGCCGGACTCTTTGCGCTTGGTCAGCGATTTCGCGACGCGCTTCAGTTCCTGGGCGTTGCCGCGCGCGACGGCGCCTGCGAGGCGTTCCTCGACGCTCTTCACCGGCGTTTCCGTCGTCGTCGCCGGCGCCGATTCCTCGCGCGTCGCCGCCGATTGGCATCTGGTCGCCAATAGCATCAGAAGCAATGTCGGAACGAGACGTCGCATGCGGGACCGGGGGGGCGAAGGGACTGGTGTCGAACCGTTTCATAGTACTGAAACGGACGAGGTTTGCTCAATGGGAAACGAGTCCCAGGAGCTCCCGGCGCACGCTTTCGTATTCGCCCTTCAGGCGCGCCACCAACGGCTCGGCGGCGACCTGGTCGGCGCTCTTTCCGGCGGCTTCGACTTCACGGCAGAGAGCCATCATCTTCCGGGCTCCGAAGTTGCCGCAGCTGCCGAAGAGCGCGTGCGCCTTTTTGGCGACGGTCGGCATGTCGAACCGCGCGAGCGCGAGCTCCAGGCTTTCCACGGTCGGAGAAGCGTTAGCCAAAAAGGCGGTGACCAGTTGGTTGAGCAGGCCGTCGTCTTCGTCGTCGCTTAAGCCCCGGAGTTGCTTGATCGTTTCGGGGTCGACCGCGTGGAGGCCGGCGAGCTGGGCGCCCGCCCGTTCCGGAGCGGGCGCGGCGTCGTCGGAGTGCAGCCACCGCAGCACGGTCGTCCGGAGCGACGCCGTCTTGATGGGCTTCGCGAGGTAGTCGTCCATGCCGGCCGCCAGGCAGGCTTCGCGGTCCCCTTGCAGGGCGTGGGCAGTCATTGCGATGATCGGGATCCTCGCCTTGGCCCGGTCCGGCAGGCTCCGGATGCGACGGGTCGCTTCGTAGCCGCTGAGGCCTGGCATCTGGCAGTCCATGAGCACTGCGGCGAACTGGTCGCGGGCGACCGCTTCGATGGCCGCCTCGCCGCTCGGGACGCCTTCCGCGGTAAAGCCGAGCTTCCGCAGCATGACGAGCGCCACCTCGCGGTTGACCGGGGTGTCGTCGACGACCAGGATCCGGCCGGCCTTCGGGGTCTTCGCCTCCGCCACCGGGGCGTCGGCCCACGCCGTGGCCACGGCCGGTCCCGCCGGGGGAAAGGGGAGCGCTACGCGAAAGACGCTGCCGCTGCCTGGCGAACTTCTCGCCGATAGGTCGCCGGCCATCATGCCGACCAGCTTCGTGCAGATGGCGAGACCGAGGCCCGTGCCGCCGTACTTCCGGCTGGTCGAGCTGTCGGCCTGGGTGAAGGGCTTGAAGATCCGACTCAGCACTTCCTCGCTCATGCCGATGCCGGTGTCGGACGCCTCGAACACCAGCACGTCCTTGCTCGTCGCGTCGACGGTCACGGTTAGGCGGACCTCGCCGGCGGCTGTGAACTTGATGGCGTTGCCGAGCAAGTTGAAGAGGATCTGGTTCAGACGCACCGGGTCGCCGGAGACGCGTGCGGGCACGCCGTGGCCGACGTCGAGGCGGAGCTGCAGGTTTTTTTCCTCCGCCTGGGGCGTCAGCAGCTCGATCAGCTCCGTGAGCCTTTCCCGCAGCGCGAACGGGATGTGCTCGACCTTGAGCATCCCCGCCTCGATCTTGGAGAAGTCGAGCACGTCGTTGACGACCGTCAGCAGCGTTTCGCCGCAGGACTGGATGCGCCGGGTATACTTCGCCTGTTCGGAATCGAGTGCCGTGCCGGCGAGCAGCTCGGCCATTCCGATGACGCCGTTCATGGGCGTCCGGATCTCGTGGCTCATGTTGGCGAGAAAATCACTTTTCGTGCGGTTGGCGTCTTCCGCCAGGCGCCGGGCGTCGTCGAGCGCGGCCGTGAAGCCCTGCAGTCGGCCGGCCATGGTGTTGAACGTACGCGCCAGCTCGCTCGTCTCGTCGTTGCCGCTCTCGTCGCAGCGCGCGCCGAGGTCGCCGCGCGACATCGCATTCGCCATGCGGATCATCTGGGAAAGCCGGCGCCGGATGGAACGCAAGAGGCCGACGCCGATCAGACCGGCGAGCCCAATGCTCACGGCGCTGAGCACGACAAGCATGCTGACGGCCGCCTGGTGATCCTGACGGCTCCGGCGCTTGTCCGCGTCCAGCTCGTTCGCGTTGCTCGTCACGATGCCGTTGATCAGCTGCTCGGTCGAGCGAGCCAGCGTCTCGGCCTTGGTTCGGACGAGCTTCAAGCCTTCGTCCTTGTCCTTGCCGGGAAGATCGACCTTGGACTGGTGCGCGAGCCAGTTGCGCAGCGCCGACGAGAAGCTCTCGATGACCGAGGCGTCGGCGGGCGGTAGCAGGGCTTTGAGCTCGTTGAGGCGGAGGTAGACGGTGTTGATGGACTCGGCCGAAGTCCTGCCTTTCGAGACCGCGGTCGGCGCGAGCAGGAGGCTCGGTCGCTCGCGCAGGGCGCGCAGGTTCTTCAGGACTTCCGAGGTGACGTTCGTGCAGCTCGCCGCCTTTAGCGACGTCTTGCCGCGCTGGGCGCAGACGGTGCGGACCTTCGTCATCAGGCGCTCGAGCTCTCCGAAGGTCGGTACGCTCTTGTCTCCGCCGGGCGAGCGGCCCTTCAGCAGGTGGTCGAGCTTGATGAGCTCCACCAGGTGCCGTTGCAGGCGCACGTATTCGGCGAAGTTCGCCGCGATCAACCCCAGCGCCGAGCGGCTGTTGCCTTCGACCAGGGCTTTCAGCTCCTCGATCTTCTTGTTGACGTCGTCAGTCGTGCCGTTCAAAAGCGTGACGAAGCTCTCGACCTCGGCTTCGCTGCCGGCGAGAATCAGCGATTTCTCGGCGCGGTCGACGCTGATGATGGCCTGGTTGAGCTCGAGGCCGTATTGGATCCTCTTGGTCGTGACGTCGACCATCTCGCTGATGCGGTTGTTCATCGAGCCCAGCGTGAACACGCCGATTGCGGCGACGGCGATGGACGCCGCGCCGGACGTCGCGAGCAGCCCGAAAATTTTCTGGCGCACGGACATATGGTCGACTCCGTTGAGGAACCGGCGCCAATCCACCCGCAAGCGGGCGACTTTGCTCCATAGCCTTTGCCTGTCTCGCGCCATGCAATCCTTTGCGAAGCGTCAGTCAGTCGAATACTTAAGGAGAATCGATTGGTCCGATTCTATCCTCCATGGTCGCGAGCCGGAAGCCTCAATTCCCGCTGTATGTTTTTTGCTGCACTATCAGGGGGCGCAGCTTTTCCTCGAGCTCGAGCCAGGCGTCGCGTAACTCGGCGGATAAACCGGATTCTGTGAGAACCTCGCCCATGAGAACCTGGCGGCGGCCGAAGTGAGGACCGCGCAGGTCCAAGTCGGCGTGGGCAGGGCCTAACGGTTTACCCTTGTAAAGCCGGGGACCGCCTAGCATGGCCGTGGCGAAGGCGATCTGCTTCCGGATGATGTCGTCCAAGTCTT
>JAYVBB010000231.1:0-3528 GCA_043750715.1 Pseudomonadota bacterium
GGCCGCACGGGCCTCTCCCTCGACTTCATCCAGAACCGGTTGTCGCGCCTCAAGTCGCAGAGAAAAGCCCTGGTCCTCGCCATGTGCCACTCCGGTAGCGGCAAGTCCCAGCTTCCTCCCGACATCGAACGCCTGGCTCAGCAGACCAAGGCCGAATTTTTCGCGCAGCCGCTGCACGAAGTCTCGTCGGCGATGATGGTGCTCTCGGCAAGCGCATTCGGCCAAGCGGCGCGCGAAGACGACGTCCTGAAGAACGACATCTACACGAGCTTCCTGCTCGAAGGCCTCACCAAGAACGACGCCAACGGCGACGGCGCCGTGTCGCTGTTCGAGGCGCACGAATACGCCAGGACCCGCACGTACGACTTCACGCGAGGCCAGCAGACCCCCGCTGCCGTTCTCAACATGACCGGCACCGATCCGATCATTCTCAGCGGCCAGGTCAAACGGAAGTCGAAGCCGATGGTCTTCGCCGACGCCGAGCAGTTCCGCAACGTCCAGCTCTACGTCAATGGTGAGGCCAAAGGCACGCTCTGGAATCCGCAGCCCATCGAGCCAGGCCGGGTGCGCCTGGCGCTCGTCGATCCGCGGAGTCCGAACACTCCGCTGACCGACCACCACGTGTTTCTCCAAAACGACACAGCCTACGCTGCTTCGAATCTGATCGCCCGCCAACCGACTCTCGGCGCTGAGGCGTCGCTTTATGCGCTTCCGTTGCCGGCAGCACTCGACAATCTAAAAGCCAAGGACGTTTGGGCGCCGGGTGTTGCGCTGCGTAACAGCGAAATTATGGGAAGCCGCTTCGGCGGCACGGTCGCCTACTTCAACCGCCAGCTCAAAGGTTCCCAGGAGCTGGACTACGACGAGACCGAGGTGAGCCTCGCCGTTTCCGTCTGGCGCGCCACGCTCGGCGTCGGATTCTACCCGTCCTCGTCCTTCAATCTCACGGCCTCGGGCGGTGTCGAATCGCTGAGCCTCAACCGGATAGTCAACAACCCGACCGTTGAAGAGCCGCAGCAGTCGACGACGCTCACCTACCCCGTGCTCGGCGTGGGCGCCCGCTGGCTCGACCTTTTCGGCAACCTTTATGCCGGTACCGATCTGCTCGTCTTTCCCGCCCGTCGTATCGGGTTGAAGATCGACGACGAGACGCTGCCGCTTAGACCCGTATCCGTCGAAACGTTCCTGGGCGTGACTCTCTAAGGAGAATGGCATGAGCCTTCTGAATTTGAAAAACGTGCGTTGGATCGTCCTCGCGGCTCTCGTCGCCGCGATCGCCTGCTCGCGCGGCGAGCTGAGCGACAACCACGATCGCTACATGAACGTCTTCGGGCTGCCTTTGGCCGACTCCGTGCCGAACAAAGGCGCCTTCCTCGGACGCGCTCTCCTCCAAGACGGTGCCCCCGCGGCGTGGGCCCAGGTCGACGCCCGCCAATCGGGTGACACGGCGCAGGCGCATCCGCTCGTCACGATGACGAACGAAAAAGGCGGCTTCTTCCTCGGCAACCTCGAGCCGGGCGCCTACGACGTCTACGTGCGCTCGCCTGCCGGCCAGGCGACGCGCTACCAGGCGCAGGTGAACGGCGGCGACGTCACCGTCGTCGAAGCAATCACCCTCCTGCCCACCGCCCGCGTGTCGGGCCACGCGACGCTCGCGAGCCAACCCGTGCACACCGGCATCGTCGTCAACGTTCCGGGAACGCCGTTCGCGACGTTCACCGACCACGAAGGTGCGTACTATCTGGACCTGCCGGTCGGGACGTACACGCTGCGCGCCGACAAGGACGCCTACCAGCCGTTCGAGACGGAGCCGCAAGAGATTGGCAGCGACACGACGCTCGACTTCGCGCTCGAAGAGAATCCTTGGCCAAACGGAAAGGTCACCGTCATCTCGGAGGACGGCTTCATCGTTCACGGGCTCACGACGCTGTTGAAGCTCGAGCCGGTGGAAGGGGTGCGGTACTTCCGGATCTCCGGGGGCGGCGTCGTCGTGGCCAATGACGGCACGGTAGCCAAACGTTCCTGGCGAGCCCTGACGGAGCAGGTCGACGTCCAAGTCGAAGGGGAAGGCGCGACGGCGATCTCGGTCGAATTCATGGATCAGTACGGCAAGACCTCCGACCCGATCACCACCCGGTTCTACAACACGCTGAAGGACCACAGCTGGCAGTTCGTTTACGGAACGTTCCGCTCGTCCGTGAAGTTCGCTCCGGGAAGCAAACTGTTCTTCCTCGGTTCGGGCGACTACTACGGCGGCTCTGAAGACGCGACGATTGCGAACCAGGGCTTCCAGCTAACGGGGCTGAATTCGGCAGACGGCAGCACCATCGACCCTGACGATCCGGGGTCGCAAAGCTCCACGGTCTTTCTCCGCGACGTGACGATCCAGGCCGGTACGGAAATCGAGGGCTCGGCGCTATTCGCGGGCGACCTGAAGGTCCTCGGTACGAAAGATCATCCTGTAACCTGGCGAGGCAAGAAGGTCGGTCTTTACGAGTACCCGAGGGTCACGTCGCTCGGGGGCAACTCCGCCTTTCACTATCTCAATCTGAGCGGCGCCACGATGGCGACGTCGGGAGCGATCAATGCCGTCGCTTTTACCGATTCGACGCTGACCGACATCAGCTTTTACCTGCGTCAGAGATTTTACACGGGTGCCCGCGTTGCCAACGAACTCACGATCAACCATTCGCTCCTCAAGGGAACCAACCTCGAAATGGCGTGTTGGCACTCCCAGTCCGGCTACGACGGCTCCGGGGGCGAAGGCAGCGGCTCCGGCTCGGGATCCGGCGGCGGTTCGGGTCCGGACGTCTTCGGGGGCACCATGAAGCTCTCGGTGGAGAATTCGACCCTCGACCACTCGCCTCTGGCGCTACGCTGCATCAACTTCGACCCGGGCTACGCGACCGCCATTTCATACAAACACAACAACGACCTCGGCCTGGCTGACGGCTCGTTCTACGTCGAAGGCGCCCTGCCGGCGGCGACCAAGCTCACCTACGACGTCGGGGAGAACCACTTCCAGGTTCCGGGACGCCTCTACGCAAAGTTCGGCACCGACGGCTGGCCGGCGTTCTTCGGGACCAAGGCCGAAGCGCCATTTACCGACGCAACCGTCCGCTGAAATTTGATGGGGTTGATGGGGTCAGGCACGTGCCTGACCCCAACCACCCCCAACCACCAAACGATGTAAGTCCGTGGCTTTTGCGCGGGGCCTGCGGCATTCAATTGCGAATGGCTAGAACCTTGCGATCCGAAGTTGGCTCTGGATGGTTTCACTGCATCAATCGCGGTGTCAATCGACAGCGTATCTTCTTTGACGACGACGACTACCGAGCCTTCCGAGGTCGATTGATTCGGACGTCTCAGCAAGAAGGAATAGGACTCGCGTCGTATTGCCTAATGCCAAATCATTGGCACATGGTCTTGGAGTGCCAAGACCCAAAGCAGATGTCCCGAATGTTTCAATTGCTACTGAATTTGCACACGCGGCGGCATCATGGAAAGTACGAGACCATTGGTCTATGG
>JAYVBB010000232.1:0-6103 GCA_043750715.1 Pseudomonadota bacterium
AGGCCGTTAAGGCTTCCAGAGAAGCTTTCCGGAAGCTTCGACTTTGACGCCCTTGCTGTCGACCGTCATTGCCGAGAAGCCGAAGCCCGTCGGCCAGTCCGCTTGTTTCAGCGTCCACGGCTTCACCGTAAACGTCAGATCAGTCGGCAGCGCCAGCGCGTCTTCCTTCCAGTTCGCTTCGTCGCCGAGCGCGCCGTACCGAACGTTCGCTGACTCGAGCTTCACGTCCGCCAGCAGGGCCAGCGCCGCCGAGAGGTCGGCGGCTTTGTCGACTTTGTCGTGCAGAGGCTGGTCCTGGGCGTCGCGGCTTGCCAGCACGTCGCGCATGTAGACTTCGTCGCCTTTGAGCATCAGCGTGGCGATGGTCGCCGTCTTTTTGATTGCTGCCGCTTCCAGGTGGCCGTCGGCGTCGGTGGAGTTGGGCTCGCCGTCGGAGATGAAGTAGAGCTCCTTGGCCGCGTTCGCGCGGCCCTTCACGAGCTGGAGTTGAGCGGCAGCGAACGCCTTCGTGAAGTTCGTGTTGGCACCGGATTCGCAGAGCACCGCCGTCTTCGCGTAGAGCGTCCGGAACGAGGCGACCGTCAGGTAGCCGTCCGACACCGTCTTTGCGTTGCCGTCGAACGTCACCAGCGCCACGCGCGCGTCGTCGCCGAGTGCGTCGAGGACTTTGTTGACGCCGTCGCTCCGGCCGCAGGTGCCGTTCTTCACGGGGTCGTTGCCGAGGTTCAGGAAGTCGCGCATCGAGTCGGAGACGTCGACGACGAACAGCACGTCGCGCGGTCCGGTGCCCGGATCGCAGGCTTCGCCGCCGATCTCGAGGGCGAGGTCGTTCGGCTCGAGCATGTAGTCGCCCGCGCCGGTGATGATCATGGCTTGGGGGTCGGCGGGCGTCGCTGTGGTGGGGGTGGTCGCGCAAGGCCAGTGCCAAAAGAGTGAAAGCGTCTCGGGCACGTCGATGACGTCGCCGCCGTCGGTGTCGGCGCCGTCGTCGGCCGCATCGGTGGCGTCGCTGGCGTCGGCCGAGCCGGAGCCTCCGGTTTCGCCGCCGTCGCCTGCTTCGGCCGAGCCGGAATCGTCGTTGCCTGCGTCCGCCTGCGTCTGGTCGAGGCTCGGGTCGGGCGCGCCGTTTTCGTCGCCGAGGCGGCTGTCGCGGCGCTTCGGCTCGCCGCCGAAGCGCGCGTCGTTGCCGCACGCCGGTAGGGCGAGAAGAAGGAACGCCCATACCTCTAAACGTAGAATCCGGACCATGCGGCACCTCCCTGGTGCTTTAAGCGGCTACAACGACGCTGACCTGGACGATCTTCACGATCTTGCCGACCTGCACGGCGCGAAGATTGACCACTGACAAGGATGCTAAAAACAATTCGTAAGCATCGTCGCGGGTGAGTTTCCGCGGCGCGAAGATCTGCAGCTTGGCGTTGAGGGAAGGCTCCATCACGAAGCAGTGACCGGACCAGCGCGAGACGTCTTTCACGATCATGCTGAGGGCCGTCGGCTCGGGGTAGTTGACGTCGACGACCGCGGCCGGCGGCTCGAGTTCGGTGACTTTCGGCGGCGGCGGCACGTCCTTGGACTTGCCGTCGTCGATGCCGTCGAGATTTTCCGTTCGCCTGTCGCTCATGACACCCCTCGTTTTCTCTAACCGAGGGCTTCGGACGGCAGTGGGAAATCTATAGAAAAAATCTAAAAACGGCAGCCAAATCAGCGGATTTTAGCGCGGAATAGCTGGGTCATCCGGAGCGTCGCGGGACCTGGCGCGCCATTTCCGATCGGGGCACCTTCCAAGCGCACGATGGGCTGGATTTCGGCGAGCGTGCCCGTGAAAAAGAGCTCGTCGGCCCGCGCCACGTCGATTGCGGTGAGGCGGGCTTCGCGGGCGTCGATGCCGGAGCGTGCGGCAAGTTTCAGCAGAAACTCTCTGGTGATTCCCGGCAGCAGCCCCGGCCCGAGCGGCGGCGTGACGAGCTGCCCTTCCAGCACTGCGAAGAAGGTCGAGTGGGTGCCTTCCGTGACGTAGCCGTCGCGGTCGACCAGCAGCGCGTCGTCGAAGCCGCGGGCCTTGGCGTCGGCGCCCGCCAGCGTGTTACCCAGGAGGTTGATCGACTTGATGTCGCAGCGGCCCCAGCGCGCGTCGGGTGCGAGGCAGACGCTCAGACCTTTCTTACGTTTTTCTTCCAGGGCGCGGTCGTCGACGGGCAAAAGATAGACGAGCTCGTTGGCCGTCAAGCCGCGCGGAGGCACATGAGAGCGAGGCGCCTCGCCGCGGGAGACCTGGACGTAGACACCGGCGTCCGTCTTGCCGTCGCGCTCGAGCAGACGGCGGATTTTCCCGCCGAGACCCGAGACCGCCGCGTCGATGCGCAGCTCGGCAAGGCTCCGCGCCAGACGGCGCTCGTGCTCAGGAAAAAGCCAGGGCTCGCCCGCGTAAACCCGGATGACCTCGTATGCGGCGTCGCCGAAGAGGTAAGCCCGGTCGAGCACCGAAACGCGCACGTCGGCCAGCGCCATCAGCTGGCCGTTCCAAAACGCGGAAGCGCTCGCCTTCTCCATCTTTCCTTTGCCCCACACTCTTGATATGGTGAGGTTACAAGTATATTTGTGCTTTGATCAAAGGGAGTTTTGCCATGTCTCCGCAGCCTTTCAATGCCGACTCGCCGGAACAGCGCCAGGGCGCGACCGTCGCGCCTTCGGAGCGCGCAGACCGCGAACTGACCGAAGCCGAGGAGTGCCTCGCGGAAGAGGAAGCCCTCCACGCCGAGCCCGAGGTCGAGACTCCCGAAGCCAAGAAGAACAAGCTCCCCGAAATCCCGATCGCGGAGCTGGCCTCCGTGCGGTCCCGTGAAGACTTGGACCGGGTCCTGGCTCGTCACAAAGACTGGATGGACGCCGTCCTGAGTCCCAAAGTCGAGGTGGCTCACGGCCGCGCGAATCTGCGCGGCGCCGACCTGCGCCCTTATGATTTGAGCGGAGCGAATCTCAGCGGCGCCGACCTGTCGGGAGCCAACCTGCAAGGCGTCGAGCTGGTCGGCGCGAATCTGACCGTCGCCAATCTGACGAACGCGAACCTGGCTTGCGCCAACCTGCGCAACGCCCGCATGCTGCGGGCGCGGGTCGAAGGCGCGGATCTCCGCGGCGCCGACCTGACGAACGCCCACCTGGTCGGCGTCGACCTGTCGAAAGCGATCACCCGTTCGCCGGAAGAAGCCGCGGCGCCGGCGGAAGCCGCGCCTGCCGCGCCCGTCGTCGAATCGACCGATCTTCCGGAGACTCAACTCTAAAGAGCCGCCATGCTCACTTCGGAGCAAATCGCCGCGTATAGGGACGACGGCTACACCGTCGCCCGCGGCGTCTTTTCCGAAGCCGCGCTGGCGGAGCTCCGCAAAGGCTGCGACGAGCTGGTGGAGAAGGCGAAAGGATTTCGTGACGACGCCTTCGTCGGACAGACCTTCTTCAACATCTTCCGCAAGGCCGATCCGTTCGCCAAGAACATCGCCGAGGCCGAAATCGTGCCGGGCCAGATCCGGCGCGTCACTTATCCTTACGCGGTGTCGGAGATCTTCAACCGGTACCGGGCGCACCCGGCGCTGCTCGACCTCGTCGCGCAGATTCTAGGCCAGGACTTGAAGCAGATCGTGAATCAGGTGAATTTCAATCCGCCTAAAAGCGGCACCGGTTGGGGATGGCACCAGGATTACCGCTTCCGGAAGGCCGGCATCGGCAAGCTCCCGGACGATTTCGTGCAGACGATCACCGCGATCGATCTCTGCTCGACGGAGACCGGCGGCATCCGGTTGGTGCCGAAGAGCGCCCGCCTCGGCGACCTCAAGCTCGAAACCGACGTGGACAGCGCCGAGCAGTTCTTCGACGCGAAGACGGCCGTCACGCCCGTGCTTCAGCCGGGGGACATCGTCTTCTTCAACTCGCACGTCATCCACGGCTCGACGCCGAACCTGTCGCCCAACCAGCGGCGCGTCTACATCAACGGCTATGCCCGCGCGACGTCGCAGGTCGGCATGCCGGTGCTGGTAAAGGGCGCGGCGACCAGCCGCGTCGTCGGACGGATGGAGTACGAGGGCGACCTCGAGCTGCTGCCGAAGGCGTCGAAGTATTGAAAAAACACGGCGCTCGGGGAATCCCAAGCGCCGCGCCGATGGTGGGGGGGTCTCTCCGGGTTCTTACCTCGTCGCCGTGCAATGATTCTGGTCGACGACGCAGCGCGACCAGGCATCATTGTTACGAGCTCTCTCGCATTGGATTTGTCCGTCCTGGCTGGCGCGCGACACCGCTTCCTGCTGGGTGCGGCCCTGGCTTCTGCCCCAGAACTCGTTCAGGTCCTGGCCCCAGACGGTTTCGTGGACGACGCGGCAGTCGCCGTACCAGGCGCCTCCTCCGCCGCCCCCGCCCCCGCCGCCGCCGCAGCGGGCCCAAACGAGGCGGAAGGTCTGGACGATCGCGCGGTCGAGCCGGTGCTCGGAGATGGCGGAGCTGCCGAACCCGCTCGACGTCACCGATAGGTTGGTGAACAGGTCGATCCGCTTGCTGGGATTCTGGTCGCAAGGCGTCCACTGCAGCTCCCGGCGCGGCACCTGGTTGGACGTCTGGAAGTCGGTGTCATAGGGACCGCGGAAGGGCAGGTCCATCAGCGTCACGGGGAAGCGGGCGTAGGGATCGGCGTAGTATGTCGCTTCCAGCCGGCCGGTGCCGTTCTGGTCGAACACCGTGGCGTGGCCGCGGATCTCGGTCGCGTCGATGGCGAAGGTGTAGCCCGCCGGGACCTGCGCGTTGAGAGTGAGCTGGCAGTTCTTCTCGTCGGCGTTGCGCCCGTTCAGCGAGTCGACGTCCATCTGATAGAAGCGGACTTCGATGAGCTGGCTGTCGTTCGACACGGTGTAGTCGTAGCTGCCGGTCGGGCAGCCGTTGCTTGCGGTGTGGTCGCCGAAGCGGCCTGCGGATTCGATCGTGACCTCCCTTTCGGCGAAGGCCGGAAGGGTGATGAGGGTCGCGAATGCCAGGGTCAAACATTTGACGGAGTGCATGCTCGGGATTCCTCCGGAAGGGTGATGCTGCCTTCCAAGTTTGCAATTACCGTGCGCAGTGAAAAGCACAGGTGTTCTCATGGGTGCATAAGACCTGGGGGGCGTCGCTTTCCAGGCTTTTTTTCATTTTCGCCAAACGCCCGGCGCGACCCGAATCCGGTATCAAATTGAGACCACTCAAGCTCGAAGCGAAACCGTTCGATCATTCCATATGATGAAACTCCGGCTTTCCCGCAACATTCTGCTACTCGCTCTGACCCTCGGCGCCGCCCGCGCCGAAGGCGTGTCTTCGCCGTTCGGTGAGGGCAGGAATCCGTGGCTGGGGCGTGAGATGACGCGGGAGGAGCTGGTGCCTCAGATTACGCGCACGGCGGGCTATCTCGTTCGCCAGCAGCTCGCCGACGGTCAGTTCGTCTATCTGAACGATCCCCGCGGCAAGGCGCGCAAGGCGTCCGGCGACAAGTACAGTTTGATCCGCCACCTCGGCTCCGTCTACGCGCTGCTGCGCGCGCACGAGCAGGCTCCAGATCCCGCGTTTCTCGCTGCCGCGCGCCGCGGCCTCGATTTCGCGAAAGGCTTCGTCGTCACGAAAGGCGGAGTTGCCCAGCTCAAAGGACTGGGCGGCAAGCCCAACCTCGGCGAGAACGGCTTCCTCGTGTTGGACCTGGCGCTGTTCGCGAAGCTCCAGGGTCCGGGATTCGCGGCCGACCGCGTCGTCACCGACGACCTGGCAGCCTTCGTCGCCGACCATCTGGTTTACGGCAACGAGCTGGCGACGAAGGAGCAGTGGGCGGAGTGCCAGGCCGCAATGGGGCTCATTCTCTACCAGGAAACCTTCGGCGCACCCGAGGGCAGGGCGACGAGTTACGTCTCGACGGCTGAGCAATGGCTGATCGCCGCGCGGAACGACGGCAAGCGCTCGCACTGGAGCATCCAGGCCGCCGCCTGGCTCGCCCGCGCCCGCCCGAACGTCGACAAGCTCTTGCTGGAAGAAGGACTGCTCGCGGGCCACGCCCAGCTGGAAGGCGTCTTCGATCCGAGCTCCGCGGGCAGCTCGCCGCGGCTCG
>JAYVBB010000233.1:0-2546 GCA_043750715.1 Pseudomonadota bacterium
CGTGGTGCAAAACGGTGACGTCGCCAAAAAGTGAGGCTGAATGTTTGCCCGTCTCTATGCTGAGCCGATCCGCGTCTACATTCTGCTCGGAGTCCTCGGACTCGTCGGCGTGCTCGCCGGCTTGGGCCTGCCGATCTCGCTCTTCCCGAACAGCGCGAAGCCGATGGTCTGGACCGGAGCCAATTTCGGAAGTCTGATGTCTTCGGAATTCATCGAAACTTACGGCACTGACTACGAGGCGGCGCTGCGTGCCATCTCGTCCAAGACGGTCAAAGTCGAAAACGTCGAGTCGACGTACTACGGTACGGACGTCACCTACGAGATCGCCTTCACCTGGGGCAGCGATCCGGACGACGCCCGGCGCGAAGTCGAAAACGTAGTCAACTCCTGGGCCGGCCGCTTCCCGGACGACATCCGGGACAGCGTCTGGACCAACCTCGACAACGAGAACCAGGGCTTCTTCGCCGCCAGCTTCTACAGCGAGAAGCGGAGCCTCGATGAAGTCTACGACTTGCTCGACGCCGCGATGCGCGCCAAGCTCGGCCGCGTCGAGGACGCCCAGGATCCGGAGCTCTGGAACCCGGCGCGGAAGGAAGTCCGGATCGTCATGAAGCCGGATGCGATGGCGAACCTCCAGCTCGTCCCCCGCGACGTCGAGCGCGCCGTCTCCAGCATGATGTCAGGGAGCCGCGGCGGCTCGGTCACCGTCGGCACGAACCAGCTCAAAGTCGAGCTGCCCCGGTCGGTCAAGCAGCCTGAGGATCTTGCCGAGGTGCCCGTCGTGACGCCGTCGGGTCGCGTCGTCCACCTTTCCGACATCGCGCTGATCGACCTCGGCCTCAGGACGACCGACGCCAAGATCATCAAGACGAGTGGCGCGCCGTCGGTGATGCTGTTCGCCTCGCCCAAGCCGGGCGGCAACGTCAAGAAAATGGCGGAAGACCTGCTTTCCGTCATGGACGACGCGAAAAAGACGCTGCCCGCCGACATCCAGTCGAAAGTGCTGGTCGATCCTTCGGGCTTCATCCGCTCGGCGACGTTCAACGTCGCCAAGGAAGTCGCGATCGGCGCGCTGCTCGCCGTCGGGATCCTGTTCGTCTTCATCGGCAGTCTGAAAAACGTCGTCACGGCCGCCGTCGAGATTCCGCTCAGCATCGTCATGGCCTTCATTCTGATGCGACTCACGGGCGTCAGCATCAACTTGATCTCGCTCGGAGGTCTGGCGCTTTCCGCGGGGATGAACGTCGACGGCTCGGTCGTCGTCATGGAAAACATCTTCCGTCATTTCGCGGAAGCCAAAGGCCGCCGCCTGACGGCGACGGACCGGCTCGACATCCTAGTCAAAGCCGTCGCAGAAGTGCGTCTGCCGCTCATCGCGTCGACCATCGCGTCGCTCGTCGTCTTCCTGCCGCTGACCTTCACGTCCGCTCTCAGCTACGCGATTCTCGGCGACCTGGCCAAAGCGGTCGTCTTCTCGCATGGCCTGTCGGCTGTCGTCGCTTTGATTCTCGTCCCGACCGTGCGGTACCACCTGATGGGTCGCGGCACGAAAACGGCCGACCAAGGTCATCACGAGTCCTATTTCGAGCCTTTCCTGGGCCGTCTCGACGGCTCTTACGCACGGGCGCTCGGCTTCTTCATCGACCGGCCGCTGCTCAAATGGCCGATCTACGGCGGCCTCGCGGCGACGCTTGCCCTGCTCGTCGCCTTCGTGCTGCCGTCGCTGCCGCGCGAAGTCATCGGGACACCTGACTCCGACATGATCTTCCTGTCGATGAACACGCGCGGCAACACGCTCATCAAGCAGATGGAAGCCCAGTCGGACGAAGTCGAGCGCGACCTTCTGAACGAGTTCGGCGGCAACATCGCCTACACGTTCACGCAGATCAGCGGCGCCAACCGCGCCTGGATTCTCGCGAAGCTCCAAGACAAAGACAAGATGGAAGAGACGTGGAAGGCGGTCGAGAAGCGCTTCACGGACACCGCGGTGCTCCGCTTCGCCGTCGAGCCGTGGAATCCGAGCGAGCTGCCGATCCCGAACCCGCCCGATCTTCGGATCGCGGTGCGCGGCGGCGACGTCAGCGCGCGGCGCGACGTCACCCTCGAGCTGACCGATCTCTTCGAAGGCTCGCACATCTACGACCGCGTTTACGCCGAGCCGGGCGTCGAGCGTTCCAAGGGCATCACGCTCAAGGCGAATCCCGAGCAGTGGCTCGCGATGGCGCAGGCGGGCGTCCGCATCACGCCGGCCGATCTTGCCGACGTCTCGCGCGTCGCGACGCAGGGCCGCCGGATCGCCCGGATGAACATCAAGGGCAAAGAAACGCGCGTGATTCTGCGCTACCCCGAAGGCTACCTCGACAAGCCGGAAGACCTCGCGGCGATGCCGATCGGCGTCGCCGGCAAGATCGTGCCGCTGAAGTCGCTGCTGCCGATGACCCTCGAGGAAATGCCGCCGCCGGTCTTCCGCGAGAACGGCCAGGACCTCTTCGTGGTTTACGCCCGTCACAACAAGAGCGCTAAGGCCGACACGGCCGCCTCGCTGG
>JAYVBB010000234.1:0-4353 GCA_043750715.1 Pseudomonadota bacterium
CCAGCATAGATAAATATATTCTTTTTTCTTTGGGGGGAGCCCCTACCTTTTTTGCGTTTTCTGCGTTTTCCTTGAGCACCTTAAGGTCCCGTTCCAAGAAGAACGTGGTTCAGACCCGCCGGTCCAAGGCTCACCGAGCCTTCCGTGAAGGGACGGGCACGGCCCGAACCAAACTCGACCACGGCAAGATCGAAGAGGGCCTCACCGAGGCCCACCGGGCCTTCCGCGTCTATCTCGGAGACAAGCTGAACCTTCCTGGCGCCGCGCTGGCCGCCAAGGAGATCGAGGCCCAACTCGCCCGGCTCGGCGTCGCCGAGTCGACGCGCGCGGTCGCGACGGAAATCTTCCGCCGCCACGAGCAGCTCGAGTTCGGGGGCAGGGTGCCCACACCCGAGGTCGCACGCGAGCTCGTCGAGCAGCTCGAAGGCCTCGTCATGGGGGTGGAGAAAGTATGAAACGCCTACTGCTGCTTTTAGCCCTGGCTACCGCGCCCGCTCACGCCGAAGGGCTCGAACAAGCCACAGCGGCGCTGGATCAAGGCGACTTTACCGCCGCCGCAACCGGCTACGAAGCAGCCGTCCAGGCGGGCGCCGAGAACGGCCACGTTTACTACAACCTCGGCATCGCTTACGCCCGCTCGGGCAAAGTCGCCGACGCCATGGCCGCTTTCCTTGCGGCGAGAAAACTCCTGCCGCGCGATCCCGACGTGCAGGCGAATCTGAAAGCGACTCTCGGCTCGGTGAAAGACAAGCTCGACGCCGAGGTGCCGCACGGGCTCGGGCATACGATCGCGTTTTGGCTCGATCGCTTCACGATCAAGGAATTCTCTTATGCGACGGCCGTGACGATGGGGTTCGCCAGTCTGCTGGTGGGTCTCAGTTTTCTCGTCCCGTCTCTGGCGCGGTTCCGCGGGCTCTATTTCGCCACTTACGTGATCCCTCTTGCTTGCGGCATCAGCCTCGCGTCAAAGGTGCAGAACGAAGAGACGTGGGGCGCCATCGCGGCGAACGCCACCAAAGCCTATTCGGGTCCGAGCGACAAAAATCCCGCCGTTTTCGAGCTGAGCGAAGGCGCGCCGGTGCTGGTCGCAGACCGCGTCCCGGGCGGCTACGTCCGGGTGCAGCTGTCAGACGGGAAAAAGGGCTGGATTCCCCAGGGACAAATCAAGGTTTACTGACCCTTGAGGAATCCGGGCGCCGATGCTAGATCTCAGGCGTGGACTACAAGCGCTCCTACATCGAGCTCCTCCTGAAATCCGGCGTCTTGCGCTTCGGCGAATTCAAGACCAAGTCCGGTAGGCTCTCCCCGTATTTTTTCAACATGGGGAACATCGATTCGGGCGTGTCGCTCGCGGCAGCCGCGGACCTCTACGCGGCGGCGATCGTCGAGCACTTCGGGACCGGCGTGGACAACCTCTTCGGGCCCGCCTACAAGGGCATCCCCTTGGCCGTGATGACCTCGACGGCCCTGGCCACGCGCCTCGGCAAGGACGTCAGCTTCACGTTCAACCGCAAAGAAGCGAAAGACCACGGCGAAGGCGGCCTGCTCGTCGGCCGCTCGTACAAAGGCGGCGAGCGCGTCGTCGTAATCGAAGACGTGGTCACCGGCGGCACCAGCTTCCGTGAAACGCTGCCAATGCTGGCAACGCATCAGGTCCACGTCGCCGGCGTCATCGTCGGGGTCGACCGCCAGGAAAGAGGCGAGGGGAGCAAAGCCGCCCTCCGCGAGGTCGCCGACACCTACGGCGTCAAGGCCGCTTCAATCGTCACGATCGCCGACGTGGTGTCGACCCTCCACGGAAAAAAAGTCCTCGGTCAGATTTGGATCGACGACGCGGCCAAGAGCCGGATCGACCAATACCTGGCCCAGTACGGGGCGGCCTAAAGGTCGAGAGCCATCGCCGTGTCGCACCGCGCGGGAATACCCGCCTTGTCGATCGGCTTGAAGCCGTATTTTTCGTAAAGGCCGATCGCTTCTTTGAGACGCGACGCCGTGTCGAGCTCGATGCGGCGAAAACCCAGCTCACGCGCCCGGACGAGGGCCCGCTCCATCAGCTGCTTGCCCAGGCCTTGGCCGCGCACGCTCGGGAGGATGTACATCTTCCGGAGCTCGCAGACGCCCGGCTCGTGAGGGTAAAGACCCCAGCTGCCGACGATCCGCCCGGAGTCGCCGATCACCACCTCGAAGCAGCCGCCGCGTTGAACGTAGTTGGCCTCGATATCCCGGAGGCACTTGTCCGTTTCACCCGGCTCGCCGCGCAGGCCGTACTCCGCGAGCACGGAGAAAATCATCTCGGTGACTTCCCGGCCGTCGGCGTTCGTCGCGTTCCGGATGATCAGAGGCAGGCTCCAATAATATTAATCAGGATTTTGCTGGCCGCGCTCTTCTGCGCGTCGGCGCGGTAGATCAGGCAGATCTTATCCTGAAACTTCGGCGCCTGCCCCAAGGGAACGAGACCGAGATGCTTGTCCCGCGTCGCGACGCGGCCGGGCAGGATGCCGATGCCGGCGTCGCAAACCGTGAGGGTCGTGACGACCTCGAGGCTCGAGCTGTACACGGTCCGCTTGAACCCGAGACCCTTCTTCGCCATTTGCTTGATGATCGACTGGGACTGCAGCAGGTCCGGATCGCAAATGAGAACGCCGTTGCCGGCTTCCGCGTCTTTTACCGCTTTGCCTCCCGGACCGCTCCAAAGTCCGACCTCGTCCTTGGCCAGGACCTTGATCACGAGGTCCGGATGCTCGACCGGATTGACGACCAGACCGAAGTCGACTTTGAACCCGATGACGTCGTCGGTCACCTGGCGTGACAGACCGTGGGTCAGCTTGATCTCGGCCTCGGGGTAATTGCGCAGGAGGTCGGGAAGGAAGTGGGGGAGGGAATACATCGCGACCGACGGGTGGCACCCGATGACGTAGCGGCCCGTCAGCTGGCTTTCGCCTCTTATCGCCGAGCTCGACAGGCGGTCCCATTCGTCGAGGAGCTGCCGGGCCTGGATCACGAACTTCTGGCCGGCGCGGGTGAGGTTGACGCCCGACTTGCTGCGGATCAGCAGCTCGACCCCGACGGAGTCCTCGAGCCGCTTGACCGCGAGGCTCAGCGACGGCTGACTGATGCCAAGGCGTTCGGCTGCGCGTGAGATGTTGAGAGTGTTGGCGATTTCGACGAAATAATTCAATTCGGCGGGCGAAGGGATCATCGTTCAGCCTCCCATGAGGCATTGATTATACCTATCACAAATCGAAATGCCATAGCTTTTGCGAAAAGCACCGCGAAACAGGGGTTTACTCGCAGGAATCGTCGTCCGCCGGGTCGCCCGTTGCGTCGTCCTCGTCCGGCTCGTCCGGCTGATCCTGGGCGTTGTCGGTGTCGACCTGGTCGTCGTCGTCCGGCTCGTCGGCCGCGGGACTCGGAGACACGACGGAGGGCGGCGGTTCCACCCCGACCTTGGCGCCGGCCGCTTCAGCCTGTTGCCGTAGGCTTTTGCTGACGGTCGAATTCAAATCGACGAACAGGACGCCGCCGTCGGTGCCGCCCAGCGGGGCGAGCATCGACGTTACGCCGGCGATCTTGTCTTGGTAGAGCAAGGCGCCACCAGAGTCGCCGAAGCTCGCGAGCACGGCGGCGGGATCAGTGGTGTTCGTCTGGCCCTTGATCCCCAGGCTCTGGATGCCGTTCGAGGCGAACGACGCGATGACGTTGGAGCCCGTTTGCCGGCGGAACTGATGCGTAGGGCTCGCGACGGCGAATACGTTGTTGCCGAAACCGACGACGTCGACCACCTCTCCGACGGCGGGGCGGGTGGGGGCCACGTCTATGATTGCCGGGGCCAGATCGGTCGCAAAAATCAGATAAGCAAGGTCCTTTTCCCGCGTCGCTTCCGTGTTCACGTCGAGGTCTTTGCCGATGAACGACGGGCCGTGATGAATGATGTTGGACGGCGCGATCCCCGCGTCGTAGCGCTGCACGACGGTTTGCGAGTTGGCGTCGACGCCGACGAAGCGGATCACCGAGGGGTCGGGCTTGTGCAGACAATGACCGGCCGTGATCAGGACGTTCGCGCCGACGAAGGTCGCGCTGCAGAACTCGTACTGGTTCGCGCCGACGAGGCTCGCGAGCAGGACCGTGGCCGGGAAATCCGAGGTGTCGTTACCACCCACGAGGCGCGCGCAGGTCTTGCCGCTCGCCTGTTTTTTGGTTTTCTTTTTGGCCTCGGAATCGGACCTGGACGGCGTTCCGGATTGACACGCTACCGCGAAGGCGGCGATTAGCAGGGCGGCTGCCTTGGTTTGCGTCATTTTAAGCCGCTTTCTTGAGTTCTAACGACGTCACGTTGCCGACGCCCTTGAGTTC
>JAYVBB010000235.1:0-19122 GCA_043750715.1 Pseudomonadota bacterium
CGCCCTTCTTGCGTTTGCCGACGAGGTCCAAGCCGATGCCCATGGGGCGGCGGTGGGGGTTGGCGAAGAATCCGTCTCGCAAGGCGGCGTGCCTGGGTCTGATGTAGTCAGGAACCAGAATTTCGATTTTCTGGCCGATCAGCTCGTCTCGCCCGTAGCCGAACAAGGCCAAGCACTGGTCGTTCGCCTGGGTGATCGTGCCGTCAGCGGAGCAAACCAAAATCCCGTCCGGGGCAGCCTGCAGCAGGCTCCGAAAAAACGAGTCCGAAGGGTATTTTGATTTGCCGTCCATCTTGCCCGCAACCTAGCACGAGGTAGGGAGAATTCGCCAGGCCTGTCGCCTGCAGCGGCATATGCCGCAGAAACGGGTGGCATCGAACTTGCTCAATGAAGAGTCGTGACTCGACCGAAAAAGGGGGCAAGCCATGAAACCTCAAAGATCAGTGGCTGGAACGCCAGGCCACCGCTGCGACACCTGTCGAACCAGTTTCGCCTGCGAAACCCTGAACACGGCTCTGAAGGTCTTGAACGCCCACAAGGAAGAGATCGCGAATCCCGAGCTGAAGGCTCGCTACGACGCCATCGTCAAGGCGCTGGACGCGGCGGGTTGGAGCTATCCCGACGGGGGGAACCATTGCCGATTTGCCAACCTTCCCCGCGAGGTCCAGGCCCAGACGGCCGAACTCGTGAGAATATGGCAGCAATCACCATTTCCCGCGAAAAACGGCGACGGCCAGTCAGTTTACCAAGAAGAAGTGCGCGCCGAGTGATCGGCCCGTGGAGCATGGTGTGATTCAACTCGAATTTCTCGGCGCGAAAGACACCGTTACCGGCAGCCGGACCTTGCTGACCTACCGGGGCAAGAAATGGCTGATCGACTGCGGACTCTTTCAGGGAGACAAAGCCAAGCGCGAGCGCAACTGGGCGCCCATCGGGCCGGAGCTTCGGGGGATCTCCGGGGTGATTCTTACCCACGCGCACCTCGACCACTGCGGATTTCTCCCGCGCCTTTGCCAGGCGGCGTACTCCGGCCGCATTCACGCGACCACCGGGACGGTCGACCTCGCGGAGATTCTGCTGCGTGACGCCGCGCATCTCGAGGGAGAAGCGGCGAGGTATGCGAACGAATCGGGGTATTCCAACCATCGCCCCGCCCAACCCTTGTTCACTGAAGCCGACGCCGAACGCGCCATCAGACAACTGGTCGGGCACTCGCGGGACCGCTGGATTCCGCTCGAGGAAGGCCTGATGATCCGCTTCGTGCGAGCGGGCCACATCGTCGGTGCGAGCTTCGTTCAAGTATCTCTGGATACAGGGGACGGCACCAAAGTGCTGACCTTCAGCGGCGACCTGGGAAACAGCCGCTCCCTCATCCTGAGGGGTCCGGAGTTCGTGCATTCCACGGACGTGCTCGTCATCGAGGGCACCTACGGCGACAAGCTTCAGCCACGGGTCGATGCGCTGGCGGCATTCGCCGAGATCGTCAGGCGCACGGTGAATCGTCAGGGCGTTCTGGTCATCCCGGCCTTCGCGGTCGGCAGGGCCCAGGAAATCACGTACATGATTCGCCTGCTCCAGGACCACGGGGCGATTCCAGCCGTGCCTGTAATTCTCGACAGCCCGATGGCGGCGTCCGCCATGCGGATTGCCCTGAATCATCCGGAAGACCTGGTCGTGAGCTCCGGATTCTCGGGGAGTGCTTACGCCTTTCACCCGCGAAACTTCGAAGTGGCGCAATCACCCGACGAATCCATGCTGGCATGCATGAGGGCAGGACCGATGATCGTCATCTCTGCTTCGGGCATGCTCAATGGCGGCCGGATTCTCCATCACCTCAAGGCGCGCCTCCCTGACGAGAGGAATACAGTCCTGTTTACGGGCCATTTAGCGGAAGGAACCAAAGGCCGCTTTCTTCAGGACAACGCCGGCAAGGCTGAAACACTGCGGATCCATCATCAGCCCGTGCCCATCGAAGCCGAAGTCGTCTCGCTGGACTGTCTTTCTTCGCACGCCGACTGGGACGACACCCTCAACTGGCTCCAGCACATCGCCCAAAAGCCCTCGCACCTCTTCATCAATCATGGCGAGCCGGCGGCGCAGGACGCCTTGGCGGCGCGCGTCCTCGAGCGTTTTAAGATCCTTGCCCAACCGGTTCATCGTCTGAATGCCGGCGCCATAACCCTCAAGCTTTAGATGCGGTGCGAATAAAATGCGCCTAATCCCACGGAAGTGCGCTATAAGGCGCAGCAAGCTGTACCATTCGCCGCACTCGAGGGCGCGCATAGAAAAATTATCTATATTATCGGTAAGGTAACTCTAGCTGCGTAGCTGGCACTGCCATTGCTCTCTCTATCCCAGAGTAGCAAAGGACGCACATTCCATGAACCTGTCCCTTCCCGCACCTGACCCTCTTAGTCCCGATGAAGTCCGGGATGCCGCGCTGTCGACATTTACCAAATGGGTCGCCGCCATCGCCGACCGGGTGAACAATCCGGTCGCATCGGTCCTTGCCGGCCTGTCGCTGGTTCAGAAAGAGATCGACCTGCCGGCGAACGGAGTCGCCTTCGACCCGCAGCAGGTGGCGGCGACGCTCGACCGGATCACGGGCCGTCTCACGGCGCTTGCGGAGTACGTGCAGGAGCTGCGGAATTTCGGGCACCCCGACACGTTCACGCCGGTCGGCGTCGCACTTTCGACCGCGGTCGCGAACGTCATGACAGAATGCGAGACGCGCGGCGAGTTGCGCGGAGAGCTCGAACTGGTCCTGAACGCCCCGATGGTGTTCGCTGACTACTCCCGCCTCAAAGTCGCTTTGCACGCGCTGCTCCTGAACGGCTGGGAAGCGGCCGCTCGGAGCGTGCGGCGCTGTGTCAGGTTCTCGTCCAACACCGTGCCTGGCGGCGTCGCGATCACCGTCGAGGACAGCGGCGCTGGATTTTCCGTAGGCGCAATGGCCCGGGCCGGCGAGCCGTTTTTTTCGACTAAGGAAGCCGGCACCGGCCTCGGGCTGGCGATCGTGCGCAAGTTCGTCGCGTCGCATGGCGGTTCCTTGGAAATCGGCACCTCCGTCCCTCTCGGCGGTGCAAAGATCTCCCTGTTTCTGCCTCTGAGACTGCTGGAGGTGAAGTCGTGATTTCCAAAGCCCAGATGCTTCCC
Source organism: Pseudomonadota bacterium (assembly GCA_043750715.1). Classification (GTDB taxonomy): domain Bacteria; phylum Bdellovibrionota_B; class Oligoflexia; order Oligoflexales; family CAIYRB01; genus CAIYRB01. Next base: position 3,157 of record JAYVBB010000235.1, read on the forward strand.
AATTCTTTGAAAGACCTCCGCGTCCTGATCGTCGACGACGAAGACATGCTGGCTTGGAGCATCGACTCCGAGTTGCGAGCACTCGGCGCGGAAACGCAACGGGCTGGCACCGTCAGGGAGGCGCTGGAGCGTTTTCCGGGCTTCTCGCCGGATCTCGCGATCACTGATCTGAGGTTGCCCGACGGTAACGGCCTAGAGCTGTTGAAAAAGTGGCGCTTCGAATATCCTGATCTGCCGATCATTCTGATCACGGCCCATGGCGCGATCGATTCGGCGGTGACGGCGCTCCGGCTAGGTGCCTTCGACTATTTGCAAAAACCCTTCGACATGAAGGCTCTACTGGCCGCCGTCAAACGCGCCGGGGAAACTGCAAAGCTGAGGCAAAAGGTGTCCAGCCTCCAGGCCCGGGAAGCGCCCGCGACGACGTTCGAGATCATCGGCAACACGCCGGCCATGGTCCGGCACAAGGGAGAGCTGACCTGCATCGCCAAAAGCAAGGCGAATACGGCGCTGATTCTCGGCGAGAGCGGTACCGGCAAGGAACTGGCGGCGCGCGCCGTTCACGAATGGTCCGACCGCAAGGGTCAACCCTTCGTCGAAATCAACTGTGCGTCGATTCCTGAAAACCTGCTCGAAAGCGAGCTCTTCGGCTACGAGAAGGGCGCCTTCACGGACGCCAAGGAACGCAAATTCGGCCTGTTCGAAATCGCCCGGGGAGGCAGCGTCTTCCTCGATGAAATCGGCGAGATGCCTTTGAAGCTACAGTCCAAGCTGCTTCGGGTGCTCGAGTACCGCCGCTTCAAACGCCTCGGCGGCACGAAGGACATCGAATTCACGGGCCGGATCATTGCCGCGACGAATCGCGATTTGCTCGAGGAGGCGACTGCCGGCCGATTCCGCCTCGATCTTTACTATCGGATCAGTGCGTTACCAGTCGAAATCCCGTCTCTCCGGGAGCGGTTGGACGACGTCGAGCCGCTGACGCGCTTCTTCCTGGCTCGGTTGGGCGAGGAGCTCGGCCTCAAGGTGCCTGCCCTGTCTACGGCCGCGCTCGAACAGCTCAAGCGCCATAGCTGGCCCGGCAACGTGAGGGAGCTGCGAAACGTGTTGCAGCGCGCCATGGTTTTCTATGAGCCGGCGACGCTCGAACCGGGGCACCTCAAGCTGTTGGGCTCGGCGCGGCCTCAGGCGCGTCCGCACGCTGAAGCTCTGGGGCCGGCCGAGGAAACGGTGATGGCGCCCGTGTCGCCATTAGCGATCGCGCCTCCGTTGGCGTCTTTCGCCGGCGAAGGCGCCGTCTCGACCAGCGAACCCGACGTCTACCAGTTGCCCCCGGACGGCTTGAAGCTGGAGCATCTCGAGAAAAGCCTGCTCGAGCAGGCGCTGGGCCGCACCCACAACAACCAAACGAAGGCGGCGCAGCTGCTCGGGATTTCCCGCCACACGCTGCGCTACCGGTTGGAGAAGTACGGGCTGATCGAAGTCGAAGCCTGACGTCAGACTGAAGCAGGGAACGGCAGGCGGGCGTAGAGCTCGCCGGTCGGCGGCACGACGAGGATGGGCTGACGCATCTGAAGCATCGTCCGGAACGGCATGCGACCGATCAGGAAGGGGCGGGAGCGGAGCAGCCGGTGACGGCCGAACACCACGAGGTCCGGTGCGAACTCTTTCGCGACTGCGCGGAACTCCTCCGGGACGTCGGTACCGGTGCGGACGTCCAGAGTGATCTTGACGTTGGCGATCTCCGCTTTTTTGCGGAAGGGCGAGCCCTGCGCCTTTGCCTGGGCGAGCAGCGTCTGGAATTCATTTTCCCAGAGCGAGTCGGGGGTCAAGGTGCCGCAATCCTTGCCCGGGAAGCGGCATACGAACTCCTCCCATCGTGAGCGGAGGAGCTCCCGGAAATCGCCGTGGACGTAAGTCTGGCGCACTTCGGCCTGTTCGAGCTCGGACGCGATCTCGTATCCATTGCGAACGGCTTCTTGCGTCGTCTCGGTCAGGTCGTCGGCAATAAGCACTTTGAAGCGGGGTTTGTCGAAGTCGGGAGCCGCTCCGGCGGTGACGGCGAGCACCGGTAGCGGGGCGTCGGCAAGCAGCATCAGGGCGGTAGACATGCCGGTCAAGGAAAGGCGATAGGATTCGGGGTCGAAGCCCGTGACCAGCACGGTGGCGCGCTTGGCGATCGCTTCGCTGATGATCGTCTGCGCCTTGAGGCCGTAGGCGACTGAAGTGGTGACGGGGAAGGGGAGTTCGAAGCGACGGGCCAATTCCACCATGCGAGCCAACTTGTCCTGGCGGTCGGCCTCGTCGACGTCCGGATAGATCGGAAAATAGGCCATCTGGGCTCCGCTCAGCTGGATCCACGGATTGGCCAGCGTCGGTTCGACGACGCTTACGAGGTGGACTCCCATCTCGAAGTGCCGGGCGAGGGAAGAGACGGTGCGGACGATCGTTTCGGTTTGCTGATCGAAGGCGACGGCAGCAACGATCTGGCCGCGGGGATTTTTGGGAAACTTGCTCATGTCTGACTCCTTGAAGACCGTATTTTGCAGTCGGGTTTCTCATTGCAACCGGCATTCCAGCGGCATTTGACGCAGCAAACGCGGCAGAAGCGCCCGAATCCGACAAGGTTCCGTGGCGCTTCCGAAGGAGGGAGAGGGGCGGGGACCTCGCTCAGCGATTGTCGTGAGCAGCGAGGTCTACGAAGCGGTTCAACGCGTTGCCGTCGAGAGTGCGGACATGAATGAGGTATTCGGCTTGGAGCAACGTTCCGAGGTCTTTCTCGACGACGAAATCCTTGGTCAACGGACACTCGGCGTCGTCTTTGATCTCGGTGATGGGCTGGACGACGACGACGTTGTCCGCCGTCGTCAGGGTGCGAAGCTCGGTGATGAGCATGCAGCCGATGAACATGTAAGGATATGTGCCTTCGACTTTGAGCGTCGCCCGGCCATCTTCCGAGACTTTGATGCTGGCGGACTCCACCGGGGCGTAGAGGAAGTCGTCAGGGCTTTGCGAATGAGCGTGCGCGATCTCGAGGCCGCGCGCCGGCATGTTAGGTTGGCCTTTGATTTTGATCTGGAAGGTGCCTTCGGTCAGCATGCCGAGGCTGGCCGTCTGCACGAAGGGAACCAACACCTGGGCGCAGCCGACGCCGCCGTAGTAGTACGCAAATGCTTCGAGGGTGATCGATTTGCCGTCACTACCCATTTCGACCTTGACCGGACCCACCTTGTAGCAGGTGTTCGGGAAATGGCCGTGAAGGACGACTTCCGTGTTGTCGTTGTCGTCGAAGCCTTGCGGGACGAAGACCTTCTCGACCGGGGACGGGATGAGACGGGGCGTGGGGTCGGCCTTTGCGGAAGCCAGAGTGAAGGTGAACGACATGAGCGACGTGATGAGGACGACTGCATTGCGAACCATAGAGCGACTCCTTCCAGGTAGCGAATGTGATGCCGAAAGTTCCGTTGATGGTGCAACTTCGGGGCCACTTTTCGCGTTGCGCCAATTGCCGCTTTCGCTTTGCCCGCAGAGGGACTACCTTCCGACGGTGGATCGCAAGGAAAAAAGCAGTATCCGGCGCGTGCTCGTCGTCGACGACAACCCCGCCGTTCTGAAGTTGATCGGTGCGCTCTTCAAAGACGAGGGCATGGCGGTCAGCTTGGCGAAGAGCGTCGCTGCAGCACGCGACGCGTTGCTTGCACCGGGAGAGCCCTTCGATCTGGTGCTTTCCGACATTTCGATGCCCGTCGAGACCGGCTTCGACCTGCTGGACTGGATCAAGCATCAGGGCTCGCCGCTGGCAGACCTTCCCGTGCTTCTGACCACGGCGCAGCTTCCGGAGGCGGAGAATCGTTTGAAAGGCTTCGCCATGGGAGCCGTCGACTACGTCGTCCGGCCGATCGATCTCAAAGAGCTCGTCGTCCGCTCTCTCAATGCCATCGACCACTTTCGTCAGGTCAAAAACCTCGAAACCATGCTCCAAACTTCGGAGAATCTGGCGTTGACCGGGCGTCTGCTCGCCGCTTCGACGCACGAGATCAAGAACCTGGCGGGCCTCGTGCATCTCTGCTCGGATCGTCTCGAGCGTTCTCTGCGCAACCGGGAAACCGATCCGGCCGAGCACGAGGACGTCCTGCGGTGCCTTTCTGATTCCTCGGCGCTGTTGACGGACGTCGCGCGGAACGTCTCGAGCCTTCTCGATCCCTCGACGATGCGCATTCAGTCCGTTGCGCTGGAACCGCTCGTCGGCGAGGTCGTCCGCCTGATGAACGACCGGGTGCGACCGATTCTGCTGGAAGTCACGCAGAGCAGCGGCATATCCCACGCAGCGCACGCGCATCCGCTTCGCCTCAAGCAGGTTCTCATCAATTTCATACTGAACGCCGCAGACGCGATCCAGGAGCTCGATTCGGAGCAAGGCGGTCGCATCACCCTCAGTTTTGCCGAGTCGGGGGATACCTGCTCCTTGATCGTGAAGGACAACGGGATCGGTTTTCGCACCGCGGGCGTTCGCACCGAGTTCGAGCCGTTCGCGACCACGAAAAAGCTCCGGGGAGGGCAGGGCTTGGGACTTTGGCTCTGCTCCCGGCTGATCCAGTCGATGGGCGGGTTGCTCCGCCTCTCTTCGGAAGGGGTCGGCAAGGGAGCGACCGCGACCGTGGTGCTCAAAAAAGCCAGTCTCCCCGGCCTGGACGGTGAGGGAGACATGGATCTCGACATCGGGCAGTACCTGATCGACTAGTCGACCGAGAAGACCGCATTTTGGGCCTTGCCGTTCAGACTCCGCACGTGGAGCAGGTGGCGCCCGGACGTCATCGTCGTCGGCAGCTTGATTTTTTCCAGAAAGGGGCGCTCCTGGATCCGGCAATCGGCCTGGCTCATCAGGCGAATGATCGGCAAGAGTTGAAGCGTCCGTCCGGTATCGATCAGCCGCAGCTCCTCGAAGCGCATGCAGCTGCTGGTGAAGCGTCCTTCGATGACCGCTTGCAGGCCCGTGCCGCCGACGACCCGTTCCACGCGTACCGTGTCGACCGGTGCGTAGAGATGGTCGTCCGTTCCATCCTGAGTGGCGACGGCGACGTCGAGAGGCTGCTGGTCGGCTCCCCGGCTCGTGACGTCATAGGCCCCGGCCTTGATCAGGCCGAGGGGTGCTTCCGTCGTGAAGGGGACCGGTGTTTCGAAGCAGATGCCGGGCATCTTGCGCGCATATTGCCGGACTGTGTACCTATGAGTAGCCTGGTCGAAAGTGACCCGCGAAAACGCCAGCTTGTAGCAAGTGTCCGGGAGGTAGCCGTCGAGCACGACCTCGACTTCGTCGTTGTTGTCGAAGCCGACGGGAACGAAGACGTCGCGCACGTCGACGGGAATCGGCGGATTCGGGACCGGGTCGTCGTCGGCCAAAGCGGTGCCGGAGGCGAGAGAAAGGAACATGAGAGCAAGGATTGATGAATTCTGCACGAGGTCCTCCAGAGGGATGGTTACGGGACGACCAGTGCAGGATTTGGACCAAGTTCCAAGTCAGCAGCTTTCCGACGGTGCGAAAGTTTTCAAAAGGTCGCACATGGCTTTGAGCGCATCGGTGTCGGTGAAGATGCCGACCAGCGATCCTTGCTCGTTTTCGACCAACGCGCAGTCTTGGCGGTCGGCAAGCATCCGTTTGGCTACGGCGCGGGCGTCGGCATCGATCGAGACCCGGAGGGGATTTGCCGACATCGCCAGACGCGCCGGCTCCCTGCGCCAATCCAGGTCGGAAATCCCCATGCACATGTAGAGGTCGCGCTCTGCGATGACTCCGACCATTTGGCCCCCGCGGAAAACCGGGAGATGACGCACATGGTGGGCTTCCATGATCTTGCGCGCCTGTTCGAGGTTTTCGTCGGCTTGAATCGTGAACGGCAGAGGGGTCAGAAATTCGCTGATCAAATACATGGCAGGCTCCTGGTGTTAGCTTCTACGCCCTTGAGCTTCTTCGACGATGTGCCGTAGCTCGTTCAGTAGGAGCTGAATGTCTTCCGGAATGCGCGTCCCGCCCGAGCCGCTGAATCCAAAAGTGTAGGACTCTTCCAGCAGCTGATAGGCTTTGCGAGCGAACGGGGCGCCGGGAGCGAGGCGGATGGCCGACTCGAAATTGAACTCCTCGCGAGAGATCCAGAACGAGCGGCCGAGAAGCGATTCGGTCGTACCGAGCAGGAAGTAGGCCTCGGCGACGTCTTCCCCTCGATCTTTGTGCTCGTGGACGTAGCGGTTCAGAATCGCCGCTGCCGTGAGGTAGGGAATCAAGCCGTCCTTGTCCCTGGGGAAATCCATTTTCGACCGGCCTTCATTGACCAAACGCCGGGCCGTCGCAAGGTCGGTTTTTTGCAGGTCTTTGGCGGCACTGATGCGCTTGATCTCGCCGACCCACTGCGCCAGGCGTTCCTTGGTCGTGACGGACAGGCCAGGTTTCGCGGCAATTTTCTCGAGCAGCGTCTGCGGCCGCGAAAGGTCGCCTTTGGAGTTGGCCGCCACTTTCAGGTAGTCGGTGAGAGACTGAAGCAGCAGCACGTTTTCGGTCGGCGACTCGTAGCTGATGAGGACCTTTTCGTAGGTCGTCATGGCGTCGTCGAACTGCCGCGTCATGACTTGCATCTGCGCGCGGTCCAGCGGCGGCAGCTTTTCCAAATCCAAGGCGGTGAAGAACGCCAGCGCCGGCGGAACCTTGTGGGTCTCCGGCAGGTTTTCATGGCATGCAATGCAGTTTTCCGTCATGTGATGAAGAGCGAACTGCGCCTCTTCGTAAGATCCCCGCGCGTACCAGCGGTAAATACGCGTGGCGTCGTTGTGAAGCGAGTTCGCGACGAACTCGAACGCCCGGTCTTTGGACTTGGCGTGTGTCTTCAGTTTCGAGGAATTGTCCCGGAGAACCTTCAGGTGAGCGGCGATTTTTTCGCGATTGCTTGAGCTGCTGAACTCGTCGAGGTCGAAGCTCAACGGGAGCACCGTCACGAGAGGGGCCAGAATCGATTGCATGAGCGTTTGGGTCGGTTTGTCTTCCTTGGCAGGAACCGGGCCTGCGGCCAAGGCCGTCGCCGAGAGCAGGGACAAGGCTGTGATGAGTCGGGCCAGCATGAACTCTTCCTCCGTAAATGGGTTCGAAAGGTGAGGCTTCAGGTTCCATGCCACGGGTTCAAGTCGATCACATTCGATCTGTAGAGCCGTTAGCGGCAGGTCGCGCTCGCTTGCGTCAAAGGGCGCAGATGCGAGGCCGGCCGCCGATGTCTCACTTCTTGACGGCCTTTGCCCGGACGACCTCATGGCAGCGGATGCAGTCGAGCGTCAGCCGGACGTATCCCATTGCAACACCCTCGCTGTCCTTCGCCTTGGCGCGCTCCGCCAGGAACGCGGCCGAGTTTTGGAAACTCTTCGCGAACAGGAGAAAGTCTTCGGAGTCCTGGCGATACCAGGTCGTCACCTTGCTGACGTCCTTGAGCCTGCCGGCGAACGTCTCGATCTTGCCGAAATCGCCGAGAGCAATGGCGTCCAGAACGCCGTGGGCGCTCTCGAGCTTGTCTCGCATCAAGGCTTGCACCGAGGTGTCGGCGCGCGCAGTCGCCGATGTGATGAGGGCCGTGGCAAGGAAGCACGACAAGGCTCTAAAGTGCATGAGTTTCCTCCGGACGTGAACGTTGACTCGCTTTGCGATTGCTGCGTCGTTTGCCGCAACCAATTCTGCGTCGTTGGCATTGCATGAAGGGCGCCAGATGCTCCTCGCGGTCTTTTGCGTACTTTCGTCGTTTGGCAAGACTCTTGCTTGGTGTCACGCGATTTCAACGCGCACCGGAGGACTTCATGCGTCGCACTTTGTTTCTGGCCATTTTTCCGCTCTTCTCATCTTTGCCTGCCCTCGCGGACGACGGCGAGCTCGTCAACGTCGATTCCCGGACCGTCTTCGCCCCCATCGGCTTCGACGACAACGACGAAGCGGAGATCGTCATCGAAGGCTTCCTGCCGGGCGACTGCTACAAGGTTTCTTCGCCCGACGTCGCCGTCGACGTCGACGCCAAGCTCATCACCGTCAAATCCATGGCCCGGCGTTTCGCCGTTCCCTGCATCGAGATTCTCGTGCCCTTTCATTACACGGTTCGTCTCGGGCTGCTAGGCGAGGGGCAATACAAGATCACGGTTCCCGGTCCGGAGATCACGCTCCAAGAGGCGCTGCCCGTCAGGCACGCCTTCGGTCCCGGTCCGGATGATTTTCCGTACGTGCCGGTCGACAGCGTCGACGTGCATCTCGATCGGGTCGCACACCATATGGTAGCGACCGTGCGCGGCCGCTTCACGAGCTCGTGCATGCGCTGGGTGGAATCCCGCGTCGAGGACAACGGCAGGACGGTCAACCTTTTGCCTATCCTCGCCATCGACGCGCTGGACCGCTGCGATCCGACGGAAACGAGCTACGAGCAGACGGTCGTGCTGCCGGATTCGATCCGCTGGGGGCGTCATCTCCTGCACGTTCGTACTTTGAACGGTCAAGCCGTCAATCACATCTTCTTCAAACTCTGAAAGGAGCCGCCATGATCCAGTCCATACTCGAAAACGGGGAATACGTCGCGGTAGCCGTCGCCTTCGACGATCATACGGTGCCACTGGCTCAGTTCGGCGCGGCCCTTGCCGCCAAGCTAGGTAAAAAATTGGCCCTCATTCACGTCGCGGAAACGCCCGCGATCGCTAGGTCCGTGCAGCCCTTACTCGTGCCTTCCGTCATATGGGACAAAATGCCGGATTACGTCGCGGCCGGGCGAGAGCAGGCCCGCAAGCGCCTGAACGAGTTGAAAGAGTCGATGCCTGGAACGCCTGATGCCAAGCTGGTCGTGCTCGAAGGACTCGTGGTCGACGGTTTGATCCAAGAAGCCACGCGCCTGGGAGCCTGCCTGCTTTTGGTGGGTACCAGCGTCCGCAACAAGCTGTTCGTTCCGCGCGGCTTCTCCTCTGCTTTGACACTGATGGCGTCGTCGCCGGTTCCGGTGATGGCGATGGACACCGAACGCCACATTCCAGGTCTCGATCTGGCCTTCCGGATTCTGCTGGCTGACGACCTCGGCGAGCAATCGGAGCCGGCCGTGCGCCTGGCGGCGGCGCTCGCCGACTCGCTGCCGAAAACCTGGGTTCATCACGTCCACGTCAGCGCCTTCACGAAGGCCAACCTCGACACGGCGCTGAAGAACGCCGCCGTCGCCGCCCACACGTCCATGACCCCCGGGGAAGCGGAGGAGATCTTCAAGACCGTGCGCGCGAAGCAGCGGGATGCCCTCGAGACCCGTTTTGGAGACTACCGGGAATACGTCGAGGCGGCGGGGGGCAAGTATACGTCCGAGGTCGTAACGGGTGACGTCGGCCAAGAACTCGACGCGGCCGTAAAGACTTACCTCCCCGACGTCCTCGTGTTCGGTCGACATCATTCACTTCACCGGGAACCCTTCTTTTTCGGACGGATGCCGTTCAGAGCCATGATGGCTTACAACCGTCCGGTTCTCGTCGTGCCTGGTCCCGTCGACCGATGAAATCCGTACGCATCCTACCCTTGGACAGAGCGCTTGAGCTGATCGGCGACGGGGCCAGGGTCGTCGCGTCGATGGCCGCGGCCGAGCCGCAGGCTTTGCTCGGAGCGATCGGTCGGCACTGCCTGTCACTTTGCGGCGTGACGCTGCACTGTGCGAATCCGTCGCGGGAGTATCCGTGCTTTTCCGACGCGGCGTTGCTCGGCCGGTTGGACCTCAGAGTGATGTTCCTCACTCCGTCGGTGCGCCGGCGGCACGGCGCCGGCCGAGTCGCTTACGTGCCTGAGCATCTGTCGCAATGGGTCAAAAACCTCGTGCGTGCCGGTCCGATCGACGTTTTTTGGGGGAGTTGCACGGTGCCCGACGAGCGTGGCTTCGTCAGCCTCGGCCCGGGTTGCTGCTACGAATCGGAAATTCTGCGCGCGGCCAAAGCCGTCGTCCTCGAGGTCAATCCCCGGTTGCCATCGACGGCGGGCGCGACCAGCGTCCCCATTTCCTCCGTGACGGCTTTCGTGCAGGCGGAAAACGAGTTGCCGGTTCTCGGCTGGGAAGTCCCCGACGCTCTGGATCGCCGCATTGCCGCGCATGTCGCTGATCTCGTTTCCGACCATTCCACGATCCAGCTGGGGATCGGCGGCATTCCGAATGCCCTGGCCGAAGCCTTGGCTTCGAAGCGCGACCTCGGCGTTCATACGGAAATGATCAATGACACGATCATGGATTTGTATCTCCAAGGCGTCGTCACGGGCCGCTATAAGTCGATCTGGCCCGGCAAGATCGTGGGGACGTTCGCCTACGGGACCCGCAAACTCTACGATTTCCTGGACGGGCACCCGGCCGTCGAGCTGCAGCCTGCTTCGGTCGTCAATGATCCCTACCGGATCGGGCGCAATCTAAAAATGATTTCCATCAACACGGCCGTCGAGATCGATCTCACCGGCCAAGTCTGCTCCGAGTCCGTCGGTCACGAGGAGCTGAGCGGCGTCGGCGGCGCGGCCGACACGCATGTCGGGGCCCAGCGCTCCAAAGGAGGCCGAGGCGTCATCGCAATGCGCAGCAAGACCAAGGACGGCAGGTCGAAAATCGTCTTCGAGCTGCTGCCAGGGGCCAAAGTCAGCATCAGCCGGAATGACGTCGACACCGTCGTGACGGAACACGGTACGGCCGCGCTTTTGGGCAAGTCGGTGAGCGAGAGGGTCAAAGCCATGATTGCCGTGGCGGCCCCGGAGTTTCGAGAGCGCCTCCTCGCGGAGGCGCGGCGCGTCAGCTACGTGTGAGGATCCGGCGCGGTCCACGCTCCGCCTTGACCTTGAAGGCGTGCAGGCTCCGCTCGATGCGTTTGAGGCGTTCGAGCATCGCGTCGACGGCGTCGACCGCCTCGGCGCGGGCCAGGTGCGCCCTGACGCGGGCGGTGTCCGTCGCGGTATGGGCTTTCTGGTCGATCAACTTCAGCTTGTCGACCTGCTTCATCAGCTTGACTTGAGCTTTGGCCCATTTTACGTCCAGATCGCTCAGCGCGAAGTAGACGGCGAGGCTCGTTTCGTCGGTGGCTTTCGCGGCTTTGCGGCTGAGCTGATGCAGATGCGCGTCCGTTTCGTGGATGAAGGTCTCGAGGACTCCCCACGGAATAGCCGGGCCGGCCGTCTTTTTCGAGGTCTGTTTCGGGGAGGTTGCCATCGATCGTTCTCCTTCGTTTGATTGGAAGTCGCTTCCAAGCTGCATCCAAAGCAGCATCCGTGCCGCGCCAGCGTCGCGCGATATGCCGCAGACGGAAGGCACGGGCCTCAGGGTTTGATGCCGATCTTCAGCACGCCGTCCGGCTGGCAGGGCGGCGATCACTTCTCCAGAATGAAGTTCTTGCTCTTCGCGCCCTTGTCTCCTGAGCCGGCGGTGTCGATCTTACCGCCGCCCTCCTTGGAGACCAGGGCGACGAAAGAGCCCGCCAGAGGCAGCTTCAGCCTGCCCAGCGTCGACTTCACTGGGAGATATCCCGCGCGGTCCTTGATATCTTCGAGGATCAGCCCCGACGTCTTGATGAGCTTCGTCAGGTCGCTCTTCGACATGAAGCGCGGCGTTGCCACGTCGTTTTCCGGGCGGATCATGCGCACGATGCCGGGAATCCCCCACGGCGAAAGCTTGTTGAAGGTCGCGATGATCGCCCGGCCGCCCGGAACCAGAACCCGCGCGATTTCCTGGACCGCTTCCAGGGGATTTTGGGCGAACTCGAGCGCGTTGACCGAAACGACGGCTTCGAAGGACTGATTCGCGAAAGGCAGCTTGTCGACGTCCGCCTGCTCGAAGGCACCACTTAGGGATCCCTTCGAGAACTTGTGCCTCAGCGTCGCGAGCGCTTCCGTCGAAGGATCGATCGTCGTCACTTCCCAGCCCGACTTCGACAGAGCTTCCGCGACCAGGCCGATGCCGTAGCCGGCCTCGAGCACGCGCTTTCTCTTCTTGATGAGCTGGAACCAGTTCTCCAGCGCGTACCAGATTTCGGGGAAGTAGCGCGTCTTGACGATGTGCAGCAGCACGTCCTGAGTCAAGGGACCGAACGACTTGTCAGATTTTCGTTGATCTGGCGGGGACATATCCGCCAAGGATAGCAAATTGCCCTGGCTCAAACCAGCGTCTGGTGAACCTTGATGATGTCCTGGCGGACCTTCTCCGCCAAGGCGTCCAGATCGTCGCCCCGGCCCGGAGCCGGGATCGCCGGCAGCACCTTGATTTTGACGTGGGCTTTGCCCGGGGTGGCGCGTCCCTTAGGTAAGAGGTCGCGCGCTCCGTGAATCGCCACCGGGAGAATCCGCACCTTTTCGTCCCGCGCCAACTTGAAGGCGCCGTTCTTGAACGGTTTGATGCCTTCGCCCTCCGCCCGCGTCCCTTCCGGGAAGAAAAACATCGAGGCGCCGCCGCGGATGCGCTCGGCGCTTTCGACCATCGCCTGCGCGTGGCTTTCCATAACGCCCCGGCGAATCGAGACGTATTGCGCCCAACGCATGGCGGCGCCGACTCCCCAGATCTTGAAGACCCCGTCCTTGCTCAACCAACGGAACTGGATGTCGAGATGATAGATCGCGCAGATGTCCGACATGCTCTCGTGGTTGGCCACGATCACGACGACTTCGCCCGGCGGCACGTTTTGTTCGTCGTAGACGGAGACTTTCCAGCCCGGCATCAATTTGATGATGGTCCGGCCCCAAATGGTGTTGATGAGGTGACTCGGTCGGCCCGTCCTGGGTATGCGGAAAAGCACGATGGCGGCCTGAATGGACGTGGAGATGATGATGTAAAACGTCGTGACGATGACGCACATCGTCCAGAAGTAGGCGCACTTGAGCGTACTGATCACGGGGTGGCCGTCGCTCCGCTCAGTCGTTCGTGCACGTGGCGGGCGATGCGGAGGGCGAGGGCATGCTTGCCGTCGATCACTTCCGTTTTGGCGCCGTCGAAGACGAGCGCCTTGTGGCGGTCCTGGTCGACGTCGGCCAGGTCGTTGATCACGAACAGGCTGAGCTTGAATTCTTTGACGTAGCGCTCGGCAAGCTCTTTGGCTTTGGCTTCCGTCAGGCCGGTCTCGAGCTTGAAGCCGACTTTCACTCCTGATGCGGGGTTGATGTCGGCGATGATCTTGGGCGTCCGCGTCATGTCGACGCTGAGACTCGGGTGGTCCTTGGTGCTGATCTTTCCCGAGGCTTTCGTCTTGGGAGTGAAGTCGAGCACCGAAGCGGCGAGTACGGCGGCGGAGGCGCCGTCGCTCAGGAACTTCTTCGCGGCCTTCGCCATGTCGTCGTTCGTCAGCGTCGGAACCAACTGGGAATAGGAGCGCGGCTTGACGGGGCTCGGCCCCGCCACGACGTCGGTGCCGTAACCGAGGCGGAAGAGCTCTTCGCTGATCTCGCTGCCGAGGCGTCCGCTCGAGTAGTTCGAGACGTAGCGCACTTCGTCGATGTAACCGCGGGTGGAACCCATCGTCACGAGCACGTGCTTCTGCTTCGTGTGCGCCTTGTTCAGCAGGTGCGAGACGAGGTCGGCGAGCTCGGCCGGCTCCGGAAATTTGCGTTTGTCTTCTTCCAGCCGCGGTTGCAGGAGATGCACGCCGTGGCGGCGCAGCATCTCGAGGTTGTGCTTCACCGCCGGCGCATCCGCGAGGCTGTCGTGCATGTTCGGCAGCAAAAGAACCGGTTTTCCCTGGCCGAGATAAGACGTCACCAGGGCCGCGGCCGGCGTATCGGTGAGGCCGTGCGCGATTTTGCCGATCAGACTCGCCGACGCCGGCGCGACGACCACGGCGTGAGCAAGGGCGATGTGCGACGCGTCGCCTTGAAACGCCGTGCGCGTCTCACGGCCCGAAGCCCAAGACAGCGCCAGCGGCGTGATGAACTGCGCTCCGCCTGCGGTCAGCCACGGCGTGATTTCCGCGCCGAGACGGCGCAGCGCGCGCACGAAGCGCACGCTTTCCACGGCCCCGATCGAACCGGAGACGACGACGTCGAGCTCTTTCCCAGCCAAGGCGTGGGAAATCCGCTCGACGGTCAGGTCGTTCGAATAAAACTTCGCCAAGGGTTAGCCCTTCTTGGCTTTGGCCTTCTGCTTAAGCTCGTTGGCGTTCGGCTTGTTCAGCGCCAAATCCGGCTTGGTAGTGCCGTGAATGTTGGCGGCGTTCTTGCGCTTGCGGCCGGCCTTGATCAGTTTGTGTTCGGTCCGGTAGCGGTGTTTTGCTGTAGGTGAAGTCATCTCTCTCATCCTCAAGTGCGTCGGAGGGGGGAAACTAGTTGAACCCGCCCGCCAAATCAAGGCAAACTCGGCCTCAGCCACCTGGGAGGTTGCCGATGCTTATGCATAACACTCTGATTTTCCTTGCTTTATCTTCGCTCTCCACCGCCGCGTTCGCTGACGGCGACATGCTGAAACCCGACGAGATCCAGACGACCGGAGTCGAGGCGAATCCGGCCAACGACAGCGGCATGTTCATCGGTGCCGGCCTGACCTTCGGCCAGGCGCGTTCGACGAGCGAAGACGTCTCGCCGGGTACCGCGATCCTGTTCGGCGTCGAGCCGGGCTATCAATCTCGTCGTGGCGGCTTCGGGCGCCTCGAGTTTTCGGGCCAGCTGTTCTCCGGCCAAGCCAGCGTCCGTCCCGAAGACGGCGATGCGACCAAAGTGCAGATCGGCTTCGGACTGCTCTTCAAGGCAGGCCTCGGTTACAGCCTCGGAGGCAAACTCTACGGAGTGACCAAGATCGGCCTCGGACCGGTGATGTCCAAACTCGTAGCCCACCCCGACGGCGGCGGCTCGTACAAGTCCGACACGGCGACGGGCCTTGCGGCTTACATCGGGTGGACCGCGGTGGCGCCAATCACCGATTCCCTGGATTTCACGGGCGGCCTCTCCTGGACGCACTACCAACTCGGGATCGACAAGGTCGAGGATTCCGCGGGCAACAAGTACGACGTCGACGATTCGATCGTCAACGTTCCCGCCGTGGAGCTGGGACTGCGCTTCCGCATCTAACCCGAAGGGGTCCTCCTCATGGTGTCGGCCCCTCCGTTCAAGAGACTTCTCGTCGCGAACCGGGGCGAGATCGCCGTGCGCATTCTCCGCGCCGCGACCGAGCTCGGCATCCGGACGATCGCGATCTATTCCCACGAAGATCGCTTCAGCCTCTACCGGTTCAAAGCGGACGAAGCCTACAAGATCGGTGAGGCCGGCAAACCGATCGCGACCTACCTCGACGCGAAGAACATCGTCGACAAGGCCGTCGAGTGGGGTGTCGACGCGATCCATCCGGGCTACGGCTTTTTGTCCGAGAGCGCCGAGTTCGCCGAATTGGCAGCGGCGCGTGGCATCAAGTTCGTCGGCCCGAAGCCCAAGGTCCTCGCCGCGTTCGGGGACAAAGTCACCGCTCGCCTGATCGCCGAGAAGGCGAAGATTCCGATCATCCCCGGCACGAAAGAACCGCTGGCTTCGCTCGAAGTGGCGCGCACGGAAGCGGCGCGCCTCGGTTATCCCGTGACGCTCAAGGCCGTCTCCGGCGGCGGCGGCAAGGGCATCCGGATGATCCAGAGCGAGAAGGAGCTGGAGCAGGCCTACGAGCGCGCCCGCTCGGAAGCGCTGACCAGCTTCGGCAAGGCGGATCTCTACCTCGAAAAAATGATCGTCGACCCGAAGCACATCGAAGTCCAGATCGTCGCCGACGAGCACGGTCAGATCGTGCACCTGTTCGAGCGCGACTGCTCGATCCAGCGCCGGAACCAGAAGATCGTCGAGGTCGCCCCGGCCTTCGGCATCACCGAGGAAACCAGGCAGAAGGTTTACGACTACGCGCTCCGCATCGCCCGCGAGGTCGACTACTCCTGCCTCGGGACGGTCGAATTCCTAGTCGACCAGACAGGCAATGCCTTCTTCATGGAAGTGAACCCGCGCATCCAGGT
>JAYVBB010000236.1:0-4152 GCA_043750715.1 Pseudomonadota bacterium
GTTAAAGCCTTTGCGAGCTTTCGGGTCTAGGACAACCAGATTGCGCCACTTGCTGTGGGACGAGAAGACGCCGGTGTAGAGGGTCTGGTGGGCGCGGGGTGGGGGCACCATGGCACATAATTTCTCGATAATTTCCATCGGCGACAGCAATACCGCCCGGGTACCGTCAGAAAAAACGCGTTTCATTGTGTAGACCAAGTCGCCATCGTCGTTGACGCTGAGCCTGTCGGTCGCCAGCGGCGGGCGAGTCATGTAGGCGACGAGCTCTTCGAGGCGCTGCCTCTGCAGCGCGCCGACGAACGTGGCGGCCTGGAGGTTAAAGCCGTTGATCGTGGCGCATTTCGTCCTTTTAACGAGCGGCGTCTCCTCCTCGAACCCGAAGCCCTTGCCGATCTTCCGGACGTATTGCCCGGCTCGCGGGCCAAAGGCAATCTTGCTTTGCACGGAGGCGCCGAGGGCGGCGGTGATAGCGGCGTTATCTTGGAACATGCCGTCGGCGTCGGGCCGCATGACGAACTCGGCGTCGCTATCCAGATAGCCGTTACGGCGCAGGAGCTTGACGGCTCGTTTGGCAATTTTTTCGACGACCCTGGCGACGTCCTCGTTGCTTGGTCCGGCAACGGCGTGCAGGCGCGGCGCGACTCCTTCTACAACTGGCGTCGCGTAGAAGCCGTCTACGGCCAGAATGTGCAAGTGCAATGCGGCGTTGAGAGCCGAGCCGCTGCGCTGTATAAACGTGATGGCTCCGGGGAGCGGTGCGGCGACGCCTTCGGCCTTGGGTTTTTTCGTGTAGAACTTGCCGATTTCGTTGGTCGCGATTTTGTTTATCTTGCTAAGCTGACGGTTACTTCCGGCCAGCCAAAACCTTGCGATCTCCTGCGTCCCTTGAATTTTAGAGTGACGCTCTCTAGGGCATTTGATCTCGGTTGATCGTCACCTGACGCGATGGTCGCCGCCTAGACGCATGTCGGAAAAACGAGCGGGTGCTTCGGCGCAATCCGCCATTTCCAGCGAATATCGCAGCTCAATCCCAATCAAATGCGTGGTAGCGGTTTTGCAGAGGCAGCCGCAGCGAGTTTTACCGCGCTCCCACTTCCACTCCAACCGTCTGAGGCTCCATGCGCCACTTCAAGCTGATCTTCATTGCCGCCACGTTCATCTCTTCCTGCCAACGGCCCGACGACGCTGCGAGCGTCGCAAGGGTCGCAGGCGCCGAAACCGGCACCGAGTCGACATCCCGCACGGCGCAACCCGCGAACGGCATCCTCGTGAGTGGACCGGCAAGCGAGTTTCTGGTCGGCATGGCATTCAGCATCGACAAGAGAAACTGGAACGAAGGAAGGGCGTACGTCGTCAGCATTACTCAAGAGTTGTCTGAAGGCATACGGAGCGGTGGACGCCTTGCGATCAGGTGCGGCGAGAAGACGCTCGGACAGCTCTCGCCTTCGGCTAGGCTGTCGCAAGTCTCGCTCCAAGTTCAGGTCCCGGCCGGAGCATGCAGCGCGGCCGACCTCAAATACCAACTAGACGGCTTCGTCCTTCCTGATCTCGGCAGGCTCAGTCTTCTGGTCCTCGAGCTGGGCCCCGAGCTGTAACGGATTCGTGATGATGGGCACAGGCACACGGTGGCAAAGTCGTCCCGTGGCAAATCCGTCCAACAAACGCGTCTTCATCACAGGCGGAGCCTCAGGCCTTGGTCTGGCACTGGCCGAACGCTACGCCAAGGCCGGATGGCGTGTCGCCTTTGGCGACGTTCACTTGCAGCGTGCCGGCGAAGCTCTCAAGGCTTTGCTTCCGCGCTGCAAGGACGCCAAGTTTCTCCCCTGCGACGTCACGCGAGATGGCGATCTCGACCAGGCAGCCGCTTGGCTGCTGGAACACTGGGATGGCGTCGACTTCGTCATCAACAACGCCGGCGTGGCGTCGGGCGGTCGTATGGAGGAAATTTCGATCAACGACTGGCAATGGATCATCGACGTCAACCTGCTCGGCGTCGTCCGGGGTTGCAAGACCTTCGTGCTGATCTTGAAAAAGCAGGGCAGCGGTCACATCGTCAACATCTCGTCGCTGGCCGGACTCGTGAATGCCCCTCTGATGGCGTTTTACAACGCGGTCAAGGCCGCGGCTTTGACGGCGACGTGGGCTCTGGCGTTCGCTGCCGTCATGTAACCAGCACCTACCAAACGCCCGAGCGACAAGGCCGCCGCCGCCGCGACTGCTCCCGTCCAATCGAGCATGGACACGCCGACGGCCAGGACGGCAGCGATGACTATCACTTCCGCGACGGTGGCGCGGGAAATCGGTCCCGTACGCCTGGCATGGATCGACGTCGATGTCTGGAACATCAAGAGGACCGAAGTCACCGGCTGAATGAAGAGAATTGCCATCGGAAGCAAAGCTACCGCCACGAGCTCGGGTTCGAGCCCGGACATGTAAGTGAGCCAAATCCGCGCCAGCGGCGTGAAGGCAATGCTCGAGTAGACGACCGCTATGAAAAGGGCGAGCCGTCCGACGAAGATCCGAAGCGCCGCACGACCTTCGCCGTTCCTGCCGAACAGAGTCAAAAGGAGCTCTTGGAGCGACAGGCTCATGCTCCGGAACAGAAACGAGAACGAATTGACGATGGGAAGTACGGCCAATGACTCAACCGGCAGCCTGGCGCGCCCTGCGAAGAACGTAATGACGGGGTGCACCGCGAGCGAAAGCAGGGCCGTGAGTGCCAGCGGCCAGTAGAACGTCGCGAAGCGCCCGACCGTCAAAGGCTCGTCGTCCTCTGCGGGTTCCCGGGCCATGACGCGACGGACCGATGGCCGCGCCCACCAGGCGGCGAGAATCGCCTCCGCCGTCACTCCGCAAGACAGGCCCGCCGCGTCGACCAAAGCAAGAGCCACGTGACGGCCGTATGGGTTCTGGACGCTACTTCCGGCGGCAGACCGACGAGGTCTTCCATCAGGAAGGAGAAGGGTTGCGAGAGTTGAACAAAAAACCGTGCAGTCGTGGATCGGCATGCTGGAGCGAAATGGTATCGTCGAACGGGTGGAGCCGTACTTCTCCAATCTCAGCAAGCGGCTCGTCAAAATGCCGAAGTTTTTCATTTGCGATGTCGGTCTCTGCGCGCGCCTGCAAGGTTAGGCTAGTTAAGACACCCTCTGGAACTCCGCGCAAGTCGGCAGCCTGTTTGAGACCTTGGTTTTCTCTGAGCTGCTCAAGACCAAGGGCAGTTTTCTTCGGAGCTGGGCTATTCACGCATGGAGACGTCGAACGGCGATTGCCCTTAATGTGCGTCGTTGCAGTTGCACGATGCCCGCTCCGCGAAGCCGCGCCGAGTTATTCGTCGTGATTTTTTGTGATGATGACCCACGAAGCGATCCGACGAACTTTAGAGTTGCCAAGACAGCTTTCACGCAGCGGACACGAAGTAGGCGGGTGGGCTTCTTCTAAGAACTAGCAGCCCGCTCCGACGCAGCCTGCGCCGGCTCCAAGCGGCCAGACTGCATGATCCGATATTGTCGAAGTAGCGCCGTTCGGATTAGTGGTCGGGTGGCCTTCGAAGTGATTTTCGGTTCCAGAAAGGACTCCTCCGCCCTGCTCCAGGTGGTACATGCCGTTGCCGCTTGTGCCGGAGTTGCCATTGATTACTTTGACGTTGTTGTGATTGAATGCGATCGTTCCCGGGCCGCCGTATAGAACGCCATATGCCGCATGCATACCCCCGCCCGTGTCGAGGTTTCTCATATAGATGTCGTTGTACGAGATCGAAGCGGAGTTTACGGCGGGGCCGATCTTGATCGCGTAAGTGGCGTCCATCGCAGAGCCTTCGGTGTTGAAGGTATTGTAAGTGACGGTGACATTGTCGCCGCCATTGAGCTCCAGAACGTCCACGTTTGAGGAGCCATTGAACGTGTTGTAGCTGATCGACGTTTGATTGCCGGCGTTGACGCGCACGCCTCCGTTGAAGCCGGTATTGCGCGTGATCGTAACTGGTTTATAGCCGGACTTCTCGACGAAGAAGTTCGCGTTTCCATATGACACGCTATTGTACGAGACCGTACCACCGTTGATTTTCACCAAGTAAGCATTGAGGGCGCCGTTGGGCACCTGGCAATAGCTCACGACGTTGTTGTCGGCGGTCGAGTCGCTGGCGTCGAACCC
>JAYVBB010000237.1:0-3051 GCA_043750715.1 Pseudomonadota bacterium
AGATCACCTATCGCGAGGACGCGACGGGCGAGATGAAGACGATCAGGCGCACGCCGCCGCCGAAGCTGCATGAAGCGCTGCCGACCGACATCGTCGAGCTCAACCACAAAAAGAGCGACGACTTCCGCGCAGGCGACGACGTCGAGGTGGTCTACATCAATCCCCGCCACCCCAACACACTCCAGATCAAGAACGACGACGGCAAAACGACGTTCGTAGAGTACTACGACGCCGACCTCAAAGAGGAAATCGCTCCACGGGCGGGGATCGACCCGCGCGACCGGCCGGTGAACAATCGCTATCTGCTCTGGCCTTGACGGGAGGGAAAGCGGCCTTAGGTTGTCATCATCCCCTTAACTTTGGGATGAGGTCCCCGTGCTGCTTTTCATCAAGTCGTGGAAAAAGATCGTCGAGGCCACTGAAGCGACCGAGCAAGCGCCGCGCTTCGAGCTCGAGGAGCGCGAGGACCGCTACGTCCTCCACGCCAAGATGCCGGGCTTTCTCCAGCATGGGTGGCAGGTCGCCGTCGAAGACGGGAAGCTCAAAGTCAGAGGCGAGACGCAGACGCGCTCGGGCGATGGCAGGAGCTTTGGCTACGTACGCGCCTGGCCCTTCGACGAGAGCTTCGCTCTCCCGAAGGACGCAATCTCGGGCGAGATCGAGGTGGACGCCGAGGAGCACGAACTCAAGATCGAGATCCCCCGGGTCGGCGAGACTCAGTCTCCGCAATACTTCTCGGAAGCGAACGCCGGATCGGGCTCGAACCCTTCGAGATAAATCTGGTCGATCGACCAGCCGGTGAGCCGGCCGTCCTTCGCGTAGATGCGCGCGCGGAAGAACTGGTCGCCGTTCCGGTTCGGGCCGCTGTCATGGTAGATCTCGTCGAACGTCACGCTCTTCTCGGCGCGGACCTGGTCGATCCGTACCGGTTCCCACACCACTTTGCCGGAGGGGCACCGGTTCAGGCGCTCGAGCTCGACGGTCCGGGCCGAGGTGTCGAAGAGCACGGTCAAAGGAATCTCGTCGCCCGCTTCGAAGCGGCGCTCGTCGCCGTCGAACTCGAAGGCGACTTCGGTCGACAGGCCGCTAGGGTTCTTGATGTAGGCGTCGAAAATGGTCGAATCGAAGTCGGCGATGTCGCCCCAGCGATACTCTTCGCTTTCCCCCTGGTGGCGGAACTGGACGCCCTGGGGGCCCGACGTGCTCATGCACTCGTCGCGGTCGACGGGCTCGACCTTGCGCTGAGAAAGCAGAGTGCACACGTCGTTGACGACCTGCGCCATGGCTCGCAGCTGGCGGTCGGTGAACCAGGTGGGGATGGCGGGGCTGCGCGCACCTGAGACGCTGCGGCCGGAGTTGCCGACGAGCATGATGACGACGGCGTTCTGAACGGGAACGTCCTCGCCTTTGCTGTTGGTCAGGATCACGACTTCTTTATGCTTGGCGACTTGCAGCACACGGTTGACGACCGACCGGTTCTCCGCGTTCAACTGCGGAATCATGTAATGCGCGGCGAGGCGGACGTCGCTCTCTTCGTTGCGCGTCTGGAGCTCGAGGCAGGCCGACAAAGTCAGCGGGCAGTGGATGACCTCGACGCGCTTCGGCAGATTGACGAGCTCGCTGGTCGGAACGGTTGCGAGCGGCAGGTAGGTCGCCGTGTAGATTTCGGCGGCGTCGGGGAGATCACCGAGAGCCAGCCAATTGCGGCCGTTCTTCGGGAACTCGTCGTCGGTGATGTCAATCTTCGGATTTTCCTTGTCGAAAATTAGCTGCTCGCCGTTGCGGGGGTCCTGCCAGACGAAGCCTTCGTTGAGGATCTGGATCAGCTCTTTGGCGAAGACGATCTGGACGTTGCGGCGTTGCTCGAGGCCCTGACGGTGGAGCAGAGCGAGGTTGCGGATCCAGTCGAATTGGTCTTCCGGGAGGGCGGGGTCGTCGGTCAGCGCGAGCTCGGCGCCGTCGATTTGCGAACGAAGCCACTTCGCGTAGGCGTTGATTTGCGTCTCGAGGAGCTGCGACTGGTCTTTCGCCGGATCCAGGCCGAGCTGCTCGAAGGTCAGGCCGAACGCCGTTTGCGTCAGCAGCGTGCCGCGGGCGACCGGCTCGTCTTCGTGGCCGATGGAAACGTAGTTGGACGTCGCATTCTGCGGCGCCAGGCGCGACTCGAGGAAGCCGACGGCCATCATATACCGCACGGGAATGTCCGTGTCGCTCGCGGCCGTGAGGAAGGCGTCCTCGACTTTACCGGTCGCCGCTCCGCCTCCGCCGCCGCCTTTGGATTTCTTGCCGCAACCAAAGGTCACGAGCGCCAACGACACGCCAACGGTCAAGGCAATGCGCCTCATGTTAGACCTCCCCGAAATTTACTTTGAGCTGGAATTCTGGAATGGCAGGTAGATCCATTCTAGCACGGGGCGGGGGAAACGAGGATCAAGGCTCGATCAGGATGGCGCCGATGAGTTGGCCGGAGTTGTCGTTCCACTCGTAGCTGTCCATGATTTCCATTTAAAGACGCGTGACGCCTTCGGGAATGACGACTTTTTGATATTTGCCGGCACTCGTCTTGCCGTCGCCGAGGAAGAAGACCTGGCCCTTCCTGGGCGAGAGCGTCGCGTAGTCCTTTTCGGCAGCGCTGGCGAAGGAAAGGTTCGGGGGATCATTTTAGGTAATGAGCCCTCATACCTATTCTTATCGTCAGGTTAGGGCCGTCCCTTTAACTTTGGCTAGGGGGCCAACTTATTGAATTTATATAGATATTTACCCCATCTTAATAGGATCTTCACACGCTGGGGCTACAAAAAACTCGTCCCGCAAACTCCCTCGGAGGTTTTCCAGATGGTTTCGCTGCTGTTTGCCCTGCTCTCGTCCTTTACCGCGCACGCCGCCGACCTCAATGGCACGGTCAAGATCGACGGCTCGAGAACGGTCTTCCCGATCACGGACGCCATGGCCGAAGAGTTCCAGAAGACGAACAAGAACGTCAAAGTCACAGTCGGCGTCTCCGGCACCGGCGGCGGCTACAAGAAGTTCGTCGCGGGCGAAATCGACATC
>JAYVBB010000238.1:0-3368 GCA_043750715.1 Pseudomonadota bacterium
CTCGACGGCCACGCCGTGAAAAAGGCGCTCGGGATCAAAGACGGGCCCGACCTCGGCAAAATGCTCGAGGAGCTCAAGCGGGCATATCGCAACGGAGATTGGACGAGCAAGGACGAAGGGCTCGATTGGCTCGCGGCGAGGAAGCCCTAGGTTATCACCTGCAGTATCTGGGGTCAGGCACCTGCTGCAGGTGCCTGACCCCAGATACTGCAGGTACTCAGCGCACTCCGCGGTGCTAGGCCGCCTTCGGAAGCTCAACGTCCGCTTTCCACTCCAAGATCCGGTACGTCGACACGCCTTTGGCTTTGCCCGCTACCGTCAGGTCGCCCGCCGCTTCGGCCACGACCTCGTCCTGGACGTGACTATACGTTTCTGCGCTGATCAACAGGTCGCAGCCGACCTTTTTCGTCGCCGACTCGAGCCGGGACGCCGTGTTCACGGTGTCGCCGATGATCGTGTACTCGGCGCGCTCGGCCGTGCCGAGAGCTCCCGAGATGACTTTCCCGGAATGGATGCCGATGCCGATCCGCGTCGCCGGTTCGCCCTGGGCTTCGCGGCGGCGGTTGAACTCGACGAGTGCTTTACGCATGGCGACCGCGCAGCGCACCGCTTTGGCGGCGTGCCGCGGATCCTCGCTGGGTACTCCCCAGACAGCCATGATGCTGTCCCCGCCGAACTTGTCGATGACGCCGTCGTGGGCGTTGATGACCTGGACCATCGCTTCCATGTATTCCGTCAGGAACGAGAACACCTGGGACGGGGTGCGCTGCTCGGAGAAGCTCGTGAAAGACCGGATGTCGGCGAACAACACCGAGACGACGCGTTCTTTAGGCTCGAGAATCGTCCGGTCCTGCATCAGCTTGTCAGCGACCTTGGAGTCGATCAAGCTGCGCATCGTCGTCTTGATCCAGTCGCGCTGCGAAACCGTCTGCCCGAATTCCATGGCGAGAAGCGCCGCCAGGATGAGAAGCAGCAGGGAATCCTGTACCAGAACGTGAAAGCCGCCCCAGGCTCCCGGTAGGACGCCTAGCATGCCGGCGATTGAGAAGGCAGAAGCAACGGCGAGAAAAATACCGATGACCAGCGACGCGCGGAGCCGGTGCGGGCTGCGTTTGGTCGCGGTGAGGTAAACCGACGTAGCGATCGCGAGGCTTACCCCGTAGAGGGAGCTGACCAGTCGCAGGGCGTTGCCCGTCCGGTACAGAATTTTGTGGCCCAGGATGCCGTTAACAGTGAAGGCATAAGTCGTAATGGCGGCCAAGACGACCCCGATGACGATGTTGGCGTAGAGAAAAATGCGGCTCGAACGGCGGAAGAACAGTTGCATCACCCACATCAACGCCCACGAGGCATAAGCTGCGAAGGCCGCGGACGCCAGCGCGGACTTGAGCGGGCGGATGACGGTGTTCGCCGTCAAATCACTGACCGAAAGCACGGAGAGCGAACTCAAAACGGCATAGACGACGAAGACGAAGTTCTCGACGTTCTTTGCGACGGTGAAGAAAATGAAGCAGAACACGAGGCAAATGGCCAACCGGGGCAGCAAGTGGAAGAGATAGTACGTCGTCTTCACTTCCCACGCCGTCTTGCCGAGCGGTTCGAGCAGGCGCGACGGTCCGATGACGAGTTCGCCGTAGTTCGCCAGGCCCTGGTATGTAAGCTTGCCCGGATCGACGCGGAAGGCGAGGTTTACGACCCCGTCCTCCCCTATCATATAACGCGGAATGGTGACGTTCAGCAGCCGCTCGCTACCCGAGTCGAGGAGATAGCCGTTGACGAAAAAATCGTATTTCTCGGCCCAAATGTACACCGAGTGGAACATCAGGCCCTCTTTCCCTTTCAAGAGGTCGAGAGGGAGCTGGATCCGGGCCCGGTAGTAGATCAGCTGACCGGCTTTGTAGCCGTTCAGCGGAAATTCGTGGCTCGGGAGGACCTGTGAGTTAGTGAATTGGTCCGGATCGTAGTCGGGCGTCAGGTGACAGTCGGTCTCGCCGCAGCTGACCGGCGGGCCGTAGTAAGTGTCCCAGCGCACGTTGTTCTTGGTTAGGTTGAAGACTTCAGGGCTGGAATAGACCGGCGGCGGCCACTCGAGGAAGCGGCCGAGCTGCATGTAGAAGAACGCCGCGATGGCGGTGACGAGCAGCACGGCGACGACGCGCAGCGGTGTCTGCACGTTGTCTTTGAAGCGCCAACGCGTCCTGGCCTTCGCTTCGTTGTCGAAGCGGTGGATCAGGTTGTCGAGCAACGATTTGGGGGAAAAACGCGGCGTAGAGTCTCTCCCCATCGTTCGAAGTTATTTCTTCGGCGCGCCAGCGGTCATCGAATCGAGGAACGACTTGAAGACGTCTTCGAAATCGTTGCCTTGCTGGAAGCGCAGGTTGTTGAGGTCGGCATAGCGCACGGCTTTGTAGGCGAGGCCCTTCCTGTCGGAAGTGAAGACCCAGCCGACGTTAGTCATGTTGAAGGCGCGGTAGTCGGGAGCCGGTTCCGACCCTTCCGGCATCGGTCCCGGCGAGTTGCCGCCGGACATAGTCGAGAGCACCCACGAAAGGTTCTCGTCCTTGGCGTAGCGCAGGTCGCTCCGGCAGGATTCCATCAATACGATAGGAAAGTTCATGACCGACTTCTTGTCCCCGATGCCGAAGTCCCGCAGGATCTGGATGTAGTCGCCCTTGGAGACGCCGACGTCGGCCGCCGCCCGGGGTTTGGTCGCGCGCAGCACCTCGTCCATGTCGCCGAGAATCGGATCGGAGCCCATTTTTTCGAGACCGCCGATCGACTTCCGGTTTTTCACGGCGTTCACGAGTTCCTGCTGGCCCTGCTCCGTGGTCAGGTAGTCGGTCATGTCGACGGACAGGTTCGGCGCGATCGCGATTTCTTCCGAGCCATGCGACTTGGTGATCAGGACGAAGCGGTGCTTGTCAGCCGGGAAGACCCCGCGGACGGCTTCCAGAAAGCGCTGGAAAGCCAGGGGGTGCGACAGAGGCTGCGACAGGAACGGGAATTCCTCGTTGCGTGGCACCTCGAAGGAATGACCTTCCGTCGTCCGCGAATTGGTGGACCGGCAGACCGTGAATTTCAAGCTGCGCAGGGAACGGCTCATGTAACCGCCGCTGGCGTTGAGCGTGTCGTCGTTGGCAAAGTTGCGGACGTAGACGAAGCCCGCGAGCGAATTCTGGTATTCCGGAATGACCGTCTGGCAGAGGCGTTTCTCCAGCACCGCGATGTCTTCGTTGATGGCATCGCGGAAGCGCTCGCCGTCGGTGTCGACTTTCTCTCCGACGATGTTGAGATGCTGCGACACGGCGGGATCGGGTTCGTTGGCAGCGGCTCGGCTCAGCGTCGCTTTGATGGACGCGACATTGACG
>JAYVBB010000239.1:0-8155 GCA_043750715.1 Pseudomonadota bacterium
ATCATCAATATTCCCGGTACCGTCAACGTCGACTTCGCCGACGTGAAGACCGTGATGTCCTGCATGGGCCAGGCGCTCATGGGCATCGGCGTCGGCACCGGCGACAAGCGTGCGGTCGACGCCGCCCGCATGGCGATCAAGTCCCCGCTCCTCGAGGACATCGACATCGAGGGCGCCACCGGCATCCTGATCAACATCACGGCCGGCTCGAACGTCACTCTGATGGAAGTCAACGAAGCCTGCTCGATCATCCAGGAAGCTGCCCACGAGGACGCCAACATCATCTTCGGCGCCGTCATCGACGAGACGCTCGGCGACCAGATCCGCGTCACCGTCATCGCCACGGGCTTCCCTGTGGACATCGAAGAGACTGATGCTGTGGAAGGGGTCAAACAGCAACAGCAGTCGATCCAACCTTTCGCGACGCGCCTGACTTCGCCCGGCCTGATCACGACGAAGCCTGCGGCCCGTCCGGTGCCCACACCGTCGATGTATGCGCCGCTCACGACCCGTAAGCCCGAGCCCGCGAAAGCGGCGCCGACGCCCGCCCCCACCCCGGCCCCGCAGCCAAAGGTCGAGCACAAAGAGCCGGTCTACTCCGCTCCGATCTTCGGCGCGACCGCCTCGCACGAGCCGCTCCGCCACGAGCCGACCTTCATGACCCCGGAAGCCCCCGTCGCTCGCCCGCAGCAGCCGGTGACCCCACCCGTGCAGCAGTCCGAGGCGCAAGTCTCGGCCCGCGAAGAAGCCCAGGAGCTGACGCGCTGGACCCTCGATTCCATGGGTGACGACCTTCCGGGCAGCGACATCCCGTCGCTTGCTTCCGCAGGTTACGAAGACGTCGCTCCGGTGCCGGTTGTCGAGCCCGCTCCGATAGAAGCGCCCGTCATGCACGCTCCCGAGGCCCGCCTCGAAGGCGCCCGCGTGATCCCCGAAGCCGAAGCTGACTTCAGCGAGCACGTTTCCGAAAATCCCGCCGAAACGGTGGCTGATTCGCTTTTTGAAGCGGCCTTGGAGTCCGACCTGGGCTTCGAGGCCGAAGACGAGTTCCTGAGTCAGCCGAGCGAGCTGGTTCAGGCACAACCGAAAGAAGAACTTCGTGCCGGCGCCGTCAAAGAAGCACCGCTCGAGACGTTCTTCGATCAGCAGTCGACCTTCATCGCTTCCGACATCGATCGCAAGATCGACGAAGCGCTGCAGCTCGCCGAGCGCATGCGCCAACCGCAGAGGAAAGCGCAGGGCCCCGACGAGCTCGACGTGCCGGCCTTTCTGCGCAACGGCATGAAGGACCTCCCGCTCGAGTGAGCCGAAAAGCTCCGTGAAACAGAAGGCCGGCTGCAAAGCCGGCCTTTTCTCTTTCTAGCGGCGAACGATGCCGTCACCGGCGATCACCCTTCCTGCCGGTAGCTCGCGGTAGGTCATGAAGACGTTGCCGGGAATCTCGAGCGCCGTCGTGATGGCGTCGGCCGCGGCACCCAGCGTCGCCTCGATGACTTCCGGGGTTTTGCCCTCGAAGCACAGCAGCTCGCAGAGCGGCGGGTGCGTGTCCCGAGGCTGTACCCTCGCTTTGGTCGAGCCCTCGACGTACTGGTTGGGTTTGATCTCCTGCCAGGTTACCCAAACCTGTTCGGGCTTGCAGCCGTAGGCCTCGGCTATGGCGAGCGCCGCCCCGGCTAGAGCCGCGTCGATGCGGCGGGGATCGGGCTGAGCCAACGCGATGATGTGCAGGACGGGCATTTAGTCGAGAATCCGCTCTTTGAACGACGCGATCTTCTTCGGAATCAGGGCCGTCAGGGGATTGTCGACCTTGGTCTGGTCGCTGCCGGCGCTTGCCAGCGCCAGAAAATGCGCAAGCTTCGGGTTGGCCGGCCCCGTACGCCGGTCCCTTTCGAGGAGCGGCAGGAGCGAAGCGCCGAAGACGCCGCCGAGCGCGAATCGAGTCTTTTTCACGTAATTTTCCGAGACGATCTTGAAGAGGTCGTGAACCGTGTAGTTCTCCGGGCCCTCGACCTCGACGACGGCGGCCGAGTCTGCCATGGCGATCAGCGAGGAATTCACGAGGATTTCCGCGAGATCCTTGACGTGGAGAGGCGCCATCCCTTCCTGTTTTTTCGGCACTGGATAGACGGGGTACTTCATGACTCGGCGGATCGACTGCAGAAAACGGTCGTTGCCGCCCTGGCCGCCGAAGACGACGTTGGTCCGGAGCACGATTTTCTCCGGGATCTTAGAGTTCAGAACGAGCGACTCGGCGAAGTATTTTTCCTGCAGGTAGGGCACCGTCGAGCGCTTGGAGGCGCCCATCGCGCTGAGAAAAATCAGTCTGCGCGTGCCAGCACGTTCCATGGCGGTCACCAGATTTTGCAGCGTCTGGGCGTTCCTCGTCAGCGGCGTGGGCGAGCGCGGCGTCATGCTGACTGGGGTTCCCGGGCCAGCCAGGCCGCCCTCCCAGGCGAGGTGAATCACGGTCTCGACGCCGCGCAACGGTGCTGCCATGAGCTCCGCCGAGCTGATGTCGGAGCACACGGGATAAACGTTATCCAACGAGTCAGGCAATTTGTGGTGATAGACCGAGACCACCGTCCGTCCCTGCTCTGCAAGAGTCCGGACGACCTGCTGGCCGATGAAGCCAGAGCCTCCGGTCACCATGATTGCGCCGTCCATCGTCATAGTGTCTCGCCTCGCCTGCACTGCGTCGGATTGTTTGCTACCACCGCTCGGCAGTAATTCGACACGCAGTCTTCGATCACGCGCCGGATCATGCCCCGGCAGTCGGTGGAACCGCAGGCGGAGCTGCGCTTCAGGATAATCGCGCGGCAATCCTTCGAGTAACAGTCGCTGATTTTCCCGGACGTGACGGCGCGGCATTCGCTGTTGGTGCAGAGGTCGGTCTTCGCCTGCGCGACGCCTTCGCAGTCACCTGGAGCGCCGAAAATACTGCTGACCATGCGCTTGAACGCTCCCGACATCGTGCCGTCGGCGTTGTTGTTTGGGGGCTGCGGCTGGGGCTGCGTTTCCGCCATGACCGGCATGGCCACTTCTCCGGTGCGCGAAAAACACAGGCTTTCCAGAATTTCACCGGGCGGAAGCACGTAAGCGAAGGCCTCGCCCTCTCCCGTGTCGGTACTGGCTTGGATGGTGACACGCGGGTCGTCCGGCTGAAACCCGGAGGCGCAGCGTTTTTGCGCGACGAGCACGAAAAGCGGATAGCCGGGCGTCAGCCCGAAGCAGACGCCTTCGCCTCGGCCGATGTGGCGGATTGCTCGCGACGCTTCCAGGCCTTTGCCGACTTCGAGGGTCCTTTCCTCGGAGAATTCCGTGCTGACGGTGGCCGTCGGCGAGCCGCCAGTCACGTCGCACTCCATGCCTGCGAAACCCTCTGCTCCGGAACGGAGCTCTCCCACCTGCTGAACCGCGAGGTTCAAGGCTTCGTTGCGAGCTTCCCGGAGCCGGGAGACGTCGTCCGGCGCGCCGTCGGTCGCACCTTCGAGGGCTTGCTGCCGGTTTTTCGCGACTTCCACGTCGCGTTGATTCGAGTCGAGCAGGAAGTGGTTGCGCAGGGCCGATGCTTTCTTGTTCAGCTCGACGTCGAGCCGCCGCACCAGTTCCTCGAGTTTTTGCGCTTCGAAAGCGTCTTCGCCCAGGTCCTTCAGCGCCTGGGATGCGAGCTTCAGGTCACCGAGCGTCCAGCTGATTGAGGCGAGGGACGCGACGCCGTTGGGCCTGTCTCCCCCACGACCCGTACCGACGAGTCCCATGCCGCGGTCCTGGCCGCTTTCCTGCAGGATCATCTCGAGCTTTTGCGCGACGTCGACGAAATCCGTGCGTTTCAGCGGATTCGGGCGCGGCTCGGCGAGCACGAACTTGCCACTGGCCGGCTGGTCCCCTTTGACGGCGGAAACGGACTCCTGGCGCGGCTTGCAGGCGGCCAGCAGGAATGCGGAGGCGAACAGAACCGAAACGCGGGTCTTCACTTACCACTCCGAATTGTACTCAGGATTCCTTGGTCAGATCATTATACAGATTTTTGAGGACCAGGGAGGCATCTTTCCAGGACGGAAGTGTACCGAGTTGCCCTTCGCAAACTGCTTTGCAGCCCGGGTTTTGGGACAAAGCATAGGCTTCGTGAACGACCGCTTGCCAATCGGCCAAAGACGCTGCGGCTGCGAGTGGAAAACCCGCCTCGTCGCCGGCGACCTCGTCGATGGCAGTACCTCTTTGGTAAACGACCGGGCAGCCGTGCGCCAAGGCGTCGGCCGCGGGAAGGCAGAACCCTTCGTAGCGGCTCGTGTGCACGTAGACGTCGGTTTGCTCGTAGATTTGCGCCAGTTCCTGCTCGGAAGCATTCACGGGCAGTGCAAGCCGCCCGCTCTGGATCTCGTTCGGAGCGAGTTTTGCCGCCAAATCGCGGCCTCCTTGATCGGTGACCAGCACGGCGTGGACCGTCGGCCCGAGCTTCTTCACGAGCTTCAGATATTGGTCTAGGCGTTTGTAGGTTTCACTGCGCGCAACCATCAAAAGCCGCATTTTCCCCGGCGCCGGCAGACGTTTGATCTCGACCTTATGCTCGACGCCGTTGTGAATCACCCCGGTTTTCCCGGCGATGTGCGGGAATCTTTCGAGCAGAGTCTTGCGCGTCCACTCCGAGACGCACACCACTCGGTCGGCTGCGCGCAAAGCCTGCGGCAATAGGGCCCAAAGCTGCCAATGCGAAGCTGTCGACACGCTGACGCGGTCGATCAACGGGATCACGTCGTGGACGGTCAGTACAGTCTTGACGCCGGCGGGCTTTGCGATGAGTGAGAGGTTAAGGTTACTGAGACCGTGAAGGACTGCTTTTCCGTTGGGAAACAGGTCGCGACCGAGGGCCAAACCGACCCGCGTCGGCCAGAGTGGTTTCGAGCGGGAGAGCTTGGGGCCGAGAATCCCGTCAGATAGCACCATGTAGTCCAAAGCGGGATGGAGCTTCGGAGCACCCGGCTGAGCGATCACCTTCGGCTTTACCCCTGCCTGGACCAAGCCCTCCGCAAGTTTCTTCGCGTAAACGAAGACGCCGGAGGCCGGCTGGGATAGCCCTAGGCCGTCCCAGTAGATTTTCACCGTGCGCGGCTGGCGAGCGTCAAGCGCCCTTCGGCCCTAAGCAGCGACGCTTGGGCGCGCATGACGTCTACGTCCGCCGTCTGGTTCAAACGGTCCAGGGCGCGCTGCTTCGCCTTTTCGGCGCGCTCTCGAATGATGTCACCCGGTTTTTCCGCGACGTCCACCAAAACCGTGACCTGGTCATTGGCGACGTCGACGAAGCCACCGGCGACGAAGAAGGTTTGTTTTCCGCCTGGAGCGTCCACGGTCAGCTCCCCGACTCCGAGCTCGGCGATGAGCTTGGTGTGGCCGGGGAGAATGCCCATGTAGCCCATGGATCCGGGCAACTGCACCAGCGACGCCGTCGTCTTGGCGACGACTTTTGCCGGGGTGAGGATTTGTACCTGTAGGTCTGCCATGATTCCCTAGTCCTTACAGCGTCTTGGCCTTTTCGACGGCTTCTTCGATGGTGCCGACGTAGAGGAATGCCTGCTCCGGCAGGTTGTCGTGTTTGCCTTCGACGATTTCTTTGAAGGAGCGCACGGTGTCTTCGCGCTTGACGTACTTGCCCTTCATGCCAGTAAACGGCTCGGCGACGCTGAACGGCTGGGACATGAAACGCTCGAGCTTACGGGCGCGCGAGACGGCGAGTTTGTCGTCGTCGGAGAGTTCGTCCATGCCGAGAATCGCGATGATGTCCTGGAGGTCTTTGTAGCGCTGCAGCACGCGTTGCACGCTGTTGGCGACCTTATAGTGTTCTTCGCCCACGATTTGCGGGTCGAGAGCGCGCGAGGTGGAAGCCAGTGGGTCGACGGCCGGGAAAATCCCGAGCTCGGCGATTTTTCGTTCCAGTACCGTCGAGGCGTCCAAGTGCGCAAACGTCGTCGCGGGCGCCGGGTCGGTGTAGTCGTCTGCCGGCACGTAAATCGCCTGCACCGACGTGATCGAGCCGGATTTCGTCGAGGTGATGCGCTCCTGGAGCTCGCCCATTTCCGACGCCAGCGTCGGCTGGTAGCCGACGGCGGAAGGAATCCGGCCGAGCAGCGCCGACACTTCCGAACCGGCCTGGGTGTAGCGGAAGATGTTGTCGACGAACAGCAGCACATCCTGGTTTTCTTCGTCGCGGAAGTATTCGGCGATGGAGAGGGCGGAAAGAGCGACGCGGGCGCGGGCCCCCGGCGGCTCGTTCATTTGTCCGAAAACCAGACAGGTTTTGGCGAGAACGCCCGATTCCTTCATCTCGTGATAAAGGTCGTTGCCTTCGCGGGTCCGCTCGCCGACGCCGGCGAACACGGAGTAGCCGCCGTGCTGGGTCGCGATGTTGTTGATCAGTTCCTGGATGGTCACCGTCTTGCCGACGCCGGCGCCGCCGAAAAGGCCGATTTTACCGCCTTTGATGTACGGAGCCATGAGGTCGATGACCTTGATGCCCGTCTCGAAGATTTCCGGTTCCGTTTTCAGCGTGTCGAATTTCGGCGCCGGACGGTGGATTGCGTAGCGTTTCTTTTCGTTGATCGGGCCCGCTTCGTCGACGGGGGCCCCGTTGACGTTGAGGATCCGGCCCAAGACTTCACGGCCGACCGGAACGGTGATCTGAGAGCCCGTGTCGTTGACGGGAGTACCGCGCGACAACCCGTCGGTCGCATCCATCGAGATGGTGCGGACGACGTTTTCGCCCAAGTGCTGGGCGACTTCGAGAACCAGGTTATTGGGCTCTTTGCTGATCATCGGGTTCGAAAGGGTCAAGGCGTTATAGATCGCCGGGAGGTGTCCTTGCGGAAACTCGACGTCCACAACCGGTCCCATGACCTGGACGACTTTACCAACTGCCACTGCTTGCATGTCCGCTCCTTAAAGGGCTTGGGCGCCAGAGGTGATTTCAATGAGTTCTTTGGTGATGGCCGCTTGGCGGGCCCGGTTATACTGGATTTTCATGGAGCGGAGGACTTCGTTGGCGTTGTTCGTCGCCGAGTCCATGGCCGTCATGCGCGCCCCGTGCTCCGAGGCTGAGCCTTCGAGCATGGCGCGGAAGATGACACTCGCAACCTGTCGTTTCAGCAAGTTTTCCAGGATTTCCTTGATGGAAGGCTCGACCAGCACTTCGCCGGACTCTGCCTTCGCGGGTTCCGCCTTGGCGTCCTTCGAGTCAGCTTTTTTCTCGATTTTGCCGACCGGCAGGATCTGGACCACCTTCGGGGCCTGAGTCATCGCGGACTGGAATTCCACGAATGACACGTAAACTCGGTCGAAACCCTCTTTTTCGAATCTTCCGATGAGTTCGAGGGAGAGTTCTTTCGCCGTCGCGTAGACTGGTTTTTCGAGGACCTTTTCGCGGGCGTTCTGGAGTTTGAGACCCGTCTTGCCGCTGAACAGCTTGGCGCGCTTGCCCCAGGGCTGGACGTGCAGCTCGACGCCGGCTTTTTTCTTGCCGGCGAGGAACACGGTCGTCGCTTTGAACAAGTTCGAGTTGAGACCACCACAGAAACCGCGGTCGGTCGCGAGCACTACGACGAGGCTTTTTTTCTCTTCCCTTTGCACGAGTAGAGACGTTTCGACTTCGTCGCCGGCGGCTTTTACCAGGCGCTCGACCATCGCGTCGAAAGCCTTGCCGTATGGGCGGGAATTCACCACGGCCATGTTGGCCCGGGCGAACTTCGCCGCCGACACCAGCTTCATCGCACGCGTGATTTTCTGCGTGGATTTGACGCTGGTGATGCGGCGCCTAATGTCCTTCAGGCTTGGCATTACTTGAATCCTTTGTCGAATTCTTCAATGGCTTTGATCAGCTCCGCCTGCTGCTCTTCGAGCTTGGCGCGCTTTTCGAACTTGTCGAGCATGCCCGAGTATTTGGCGCGCAGATGCTCATGGAGGCCTTTTTCCCAGGCGCCGAGCTGGCCGATTTCCTTCTTGTCGGTGTAGCCCTTGGTCACGGCAAAGATCGAAGCGATCTGCAGTCCGACGTGTACCGGCTCGTACTGACCTTGCTTTAGGATTTCGACCAAGCGCTCGCCGCGACGAAGCGTTCTCTGGGTGGATTGGTCCAAATCAGAGCCGAACTGCGAGAAGGCCGCGAGTT
>JAYVBB010000240.1:0-9823 GCA_043750715.1 Pseudomonadota bacterium
GCAGGAAATT
Organism: Pseudomonadota bacterium; assembly: GCA_043750715.1. Taxonomy (GTDB): domain Bacteria; phylum Bdellovibrionota_B; class Oligoflexia; order Oligoflexales; family CAIYRB01; genus CAIYRB01. The sequence continues at coordinate 11 of JAYVBB010000240.1, forward strand.
CTATAGCGGCTGGGTCCAACAACGTTTTTATCGGATCGAGTTCTGGTAAAAATGTGACTGGTAGCTACAACACGTTTATCGGCTCATACACCAATGTCTCGGGAAACATTTCTCAGTCAATTGCCCTGGGCTATGGGGCAACACCGACGGCTAGCAGTCTATTGGTTGTTGGCTACTCAGGCGCTTCGGTTGCCAATGCCTATCTAGGTCAAGGCGTGACGGCCGCTGCGCCGACCGGCTTTACCATTAATGCGTCGGGTGGCGCCGGAACGGACGTACCGGGTGCGAGCCTTTCGCTGGCAGGTGGTAGAGCCACCGGTAGTGCTGCGAGCGGTCCAATCTTTTTCCAAACCTCCGATGCCGGCGCTTCGGGAGCGTCGCAACAGCCTTTAACGACAAAAATGACTCTCCTCGCAAATGGCAACTTCGGCATCGGCACGGCAACGCCCACCTCAAAACTCGACGTTAAGGGTGAAATCCGTGTTTCCGGCGCTACTTCCGGTTACGTCGGACTCGCGGTTCCCGCCGTCGCGGGCTCGACTACTTACACTTTCCCGGTCGCTCCCTTGGCCGGAAAATTCCTTAAGACCGATGGTTCCGGCGGCCTTACTTGGGACGACCCCGTTGGCTCGGGCGACATGACGAAGACCACCTACGACATCGGCAACAACGGCAAAGCCGACGTCGCCGACAACGCCGACCTCCTCGGCGGCCAGGCCGGTGCGTACTACCTCAATGCCGCGAACCTGACTGGCAGCGTCGCCGACGTGCGCCTTTCGGCCAACGTGTCGCTCCTTGGACCCAGCATCGCTTCGAACGAGATCACCGACGCGACCATCGTCGCCGCCGACATGGCCCCCGACACGATCACCGCGGGTGAAATCGCCACCGATGCCGTCGATACCGCCGAGATCAAAAACGGCGCCGTCACCGATGCGAAAGTCGCGGCAATCAGCGGCGGCAAAATCACCAGTGGCACCGTGGGCCGGTCCTTTCTGCAAACCATGACGGGGGACGCCGGTGCCGGCGGAGCGAGCGGGGCCGTCCCCGCACCAGGTGCGGGAGACGCGGCCGCGAACAAGTATCTGAAGGCCAACGGCACTTGGGCGACCGTCACCGCGGGTGCGGTGTCGAGCCTCGACGCCGCCGACGGCAGTCCGACCCAGGTCGTCAACGTCGACAACACAGGCCTCGTGGGCATTGGCACGACCACTCCAGCCAATCGATTAACGGTCGTGGACGGTGGCGCCGTCGCCAACAACGGCCACGTCATGGCGTTGCATGCCGATGACAGCAACGTTTTCATGGGAGCTCTCTACAACGACACGTATTCCCCGACGACTCCTGTCATGAATTACTGGGCCGACAACGCGGGCGGCTTTGCGATGGGCACGAACGTGGCGACGCCATTCATGATCTATACAAATGGCTGGGCCAACCCCCGAGTCGCCATCGACGCGACCGGCAAGGTCGGTATAGGGACGACGGCACCATCTGAAGTGCTGCATGTCTACTCAGCATCAAACGCCAACCTCGAACTGGACGGCTCGAGCGCCAGCGGCATCGTTCTTGCCCGCGACGGTTCACCAAAGTGGAGTCTCTACTCGACTGGGTCGTCCAGCGACTTATTCCGCATTGGGATATGGGGTGTGGCAGACGTGATGACTTTTGACCGGTCCTATCGCGTCGGTATCGGCAGGGGAATGACAGCGCCGACAGCAACGTTGCATGTTAAGGACGGCACGGCATCGACCGGCGTGTCGCGCCTCCTCGTCCAAGAAGGGGCTGGTCAAAGTACGTCGGAAGCGTTCGGTGTCTATGCCAATGATGGGACGACTCCGCGGCTTGTCATCCAGAATGGGAATGTCGGCATCGGCACGACGTCGCCGACAGAAAAACTCACCGTCGACTCTTCGACTCGTGGCGCGCTGAGTTTCGGCGTTGGCGGATTTGCTGCCCCTCCCAGCGGCGCTGCCACCAGCGTGGGCACAAAAATAAGGCTTTTCGAGTCGCAAAACGCGGCAAATGTCGACTACGCCTTGGGAATCAACGCGGGCGAATTGTGGTCGACGTCGAACGGTTCTTTCGCCTGGTACACCGGCAACGGGGGGGCCGTCCCTTTAGAAAGAATGCGCATCCTAACGAATGGCAAAGTCGGCATCGGCACGAGCAATCCCTTGAGCGCGCTCGACGTCAACGGCCAGATCCGCGCGAAGAGCGGCACCAACGCCAACGGCGCGATCGACTGGGACAACGGCAACTCGATCACGAGCTCGTTCGCCTGCGGATCGAACGTAACGTTTGCCAATCTTCGTGACGGGGGCTCTTACACCCTCGTCGTCACGGACACCGGAACGACGCAATGCTCTTTCGATACGACCACCACGGGCGCGGACGCCAACACGGTGACTTACCGCTTCAAACCGGTCAACGCGGCGCGCACGACCACGAGCCACACCGTCTACTCAATCCAGAGAGTCGGCAACGAGGTCTATGTCTCCTGGAACTCCGGGTTTTGACATGCGGCGCTAGATCCTAGCGTTATGCCCCGAGTGCGCGCCTAGAGCCGGCAGTCCCAGGGCCCCACGGGCCGGGTCAACGCGTCGACGCCGAGGCGCCGCAAGGAATGCAGCAGCGCGATCATCGGCAGCCCGACGATTGCCGAATGTTCGGCCGCGACGCCGTGCAGGAGATGCACGCCGCGGTTCTCGTATTGGTAGCACCCGACGCAACCCTGCCACTCACCGGTGTCGAGGTAGGCGTCGATTTCCGCTTCCGCCAAGCCGCGCATCGGCATCGCGCAGTCGACGACGAAGCGCTCGACGATACGAACGTCCGACGACGCATCTTTCTTGAAGGCGAGCGCGACGGCGGAGTGCAGATGATGGACCTGCCCCGCCAGCTGGGTCAGCCGAAGCTTGGCCTCGGCCCGATCCTTCGCTTTGTCGAAGGTCACCGCTCCCAGGCTCAGCACCTGGTCGGCACCGATGATCAGACACCCCGGCTCGAGGTCCGCCACGGCCTTAGCCTTCGCTTCCGCCCTTTTGGAGGCCAAAGCCCGTGGTTCGGCGGCCTGGATGGCATATTCGTCGACCTCGGCGGTGCGCACGCGAAAAGGCACGCCAGCCGCGGCCAGCAAGGCTTTACGGAAAGGCGACCCAGACGCGAGGATGAGCTCTTTTACGCTTGCCATGGGGGTTCCCGTCTGCGAGGTTTGGCCGGTGGAAACCGAGACTTCTACACATAGCAGGGAGGCGCCCGCTCGTCACGAAGAGCATGCGCCGGCCGAGTTCCTCCGCTTCGCGGCGGACCCCGGGTCGCTGACCGCGCGCGCCGCGCGCCGCTTCGGCGTCCCGCCGGAGACGTTCCTCAACTGGCGCTGGCACATGCGCCACCAGATCGGCGAGCTCGAGCAGGCGGAATCGGCGCTGGCTCTGTCCGAGGAAGAGCGGGACGGCTTCCGCCTGCTCAAGGATGCCTTCGTTGCTGGCGTGACCCCTTACTACCTCGCCTTGATGAACCAGGACCCGGCCGCCTCCTGCCCGGTGCGCCTGCAGGCTTTGCCGCGCCGGGAAGAGCTCGAGAACGTCCAGGGCGTCAAGGACCCTCTCGACGAGGTGCCGCACTCCGCCGTCAAGGAAGTCGTGCATCTCTATCCCGACCGGGTCGCGTTCTGCGTCGCGCAGCTTTGCCCGGTGTATTGCCGCTACTGCTTCCGCAAACGCCGCGACGAGGAGACGGGCCTCCACTTCAATCGTAAGATCATCGAACAGGGCGTGGCCTACATTGCGGCGAATCCCGCGATAAAAGACGTGCTCGTCACGGGCGGCGACCCCTTCGTCGCGAGCGACGACGCCATCATCTCGCTTTTGGAAAAGCTCAGCGCGATTCCCCACGTCGAGATCGTGCGCTTCGGCACGCGTACTCCCGTCACCCTCCCCTACCGCGTGACCAAAACCCTGGCGAAGCGGCTCGCGGAGTTTCACCCGGTCTGGGTCAACACCCACTTCAACTGCGTGGAAGAGCTGACGCCGGAGGCGCTGCAAGCCGTCGACAACCTGCTGGCGGCCGGCATTCCCGTCGGCAACCAATCCGTCCTGCTGCGCGGCGTGAACGACACCCGGGAGCGGATGATGCCGCTGCTGCGTGGTCTGCTGCGCGCGCGGGTCCGTCCTTACTACCTCTTCCATCCGCATCTGGTCGAAGGGACGGAGCACCTGCGGGTCGGCGTCGACGAAGGCCTGGCCCTCATGAAGTCCCTTCGCGGCAACATTACCGGCATGGCTATCCCGACCTATGTGGTTGATACTCCGTCAGGTAAGGTACCGATGATGCCGCAGCACGAACTCGGACGGGACGGCGAGGACCTCATCCTGGAGGGCGTACGGGGCGATATCTGGAGGGAAAAAGCCGCTTTGGGGCTCAATTCGACGCATAACCAAAACTAATCATTTTAGTGGTGCTTCAGTTGGACAATGGGGCGTGGGTTGGGGCATAAAGATAGGGCTCGAATCAACTTCACCCACTCACAACCCGGGGCTCCCGTGGCATATGTGAACATTCCGAAATTGATGAACGCGTTGATGGCCGATCTGCAGACGGATGCGCGCGACCGCTCGGTCAAGCTGGTCTGCGACGCCTCGACGAACATCAGAGCGGACCTCAACGAGATGGTAGTCCATGGTTGCCTGTCGCAGCTGCTCGGAACGCTGATCCGCGAGGCGCGCTCCGGCGCGTCGATTACGCTCATCACGGTATTCGAAGCGCCTGAGACCGACAAATCCCACGGGCAGCTCCGAATCGAAATCCAGGGCTCGTTCCTGCCGACGGCGCGCTTCGACTTCGAGCTGGAAGCCGCCGCCAAAAGTCTGACCCTGGGCGGCATCACTCCTCTGCTCCTGAAAAGCGACCGCGATTTCTCCCTTTCGCTGCTCGTGCCGAGCGCGGAAATCGCCAGCGCGACGGCGCAGCGCACGGCCGTCGTCGTCGACGACGACGTCGACACCCAGGAGTTCCTCGCCGCGGTGCTGGAGTCCCAGGGCTACCGCGTCGTCTCGGTGAGCGACGGCTTCGACGCCCTGATCGTGATCGAGCGCTACGCGCCCGACGTCGTGCTGACCGACATCCTGATGCCGAACATGAACGGCATCGACCTCGTGTCGCGGATCAAATCGTTCCGCGCCGACCTGCCCGTGATCGTGTTCAGCGGCTACCGCGACGCTCTCGTGAAAAACATCGCCGGTCTACCCGATCGCATTCTACCGAAACCGATGAGCCGCGACCAGGTATTGCAGGCACTCGACAGCGTAGTGGTGAAGTGAACAAATCTCTCGATCAACTCCGCCAAGAGATCCGAGACATCGATGACCGCATGCTGACGCTCGCCGCCGAGCGCCTGGCCGCCGCCAAGGCGATCGGCGACGTCAAAGCGAAGCTCAACCTGCCGATCAAGGACTTCCAGGTCGAGAAGGAAATCATCGAAAAGAGCCGCGCCCGAGCCCGCCAGCTCGGGCTTTACGAAACGATGGCTGAAGACCTGAGCCGCCTGCTGATCACCTACTCCGTCGCGGCGCAGGACGAGCGGACGACCAAGGCGAAGCAGGAAAAAACGCTCGGTCAACAGAAGATTCTGATAGCCGGCGGCCGGGGCCGCATGGGCCTCTGGCTCAGCGAATTCTTCGAGTCGTTCGGCCACGCCGTCGCCCATTTCGATCCGGCGGGCGGCGCCGGCGACTATCCGGTCGTCAAGGACCTCGCCCAGGCGGCGGCGCTCCACGACGTCGTCGTGCTGTCGACGCCGATCTCGGTGACCGCGGCCGTGATCAAAGAGCTCGCCGACGCCCGGTGCCCGGCGCTCGTCTTCGACATCTGCTCGCTGAAATCCCCGCTCCTGCCCGCGATCCGCGAAGCGGCCAAAAAGGGGCTTAAGATCACGTCGGCGCACCCGATGTTCGGCCCCGACGTAGACCTGCTCGCCGGCCGGAACATTCTGATCTGTGACACGGGCGACGCCGCGTTGACCAAGCGAACGCGCGCGCTGTTCGAGGGCACGACGGCGAATCTCGTGACGGTGAAGGTCGAGCGCCACGACGAGCTGATGAGCTACGTGCTCGGCCTTTCGCACATGATCAGCTTGATTTTCGCCGACGTCCTCGCGGGGAGCGGTGTGGAATTCAAGGAGTTGTCCGACGCCGCGTCGACCACGTTCAACGCCCAGCTCTCCGTGGTCCGGCCGGTAGTCAAAGAAAATCAAGACCTGTATTATGAAATCCAAGCGGAAAACGCCTTCACGCCGGAGCTACTGAGCGCGCTCGAAGCCCGGCTCGGCGCTTTCCGTTCGGCCTTGAAAGCCAAGGACCGCGCGGCTTTTCGCCAGTTGATGGACCGGGGTCGTCGTTACCTGAGCGGCCCCTGATTCGACCGAGGAGACTTCGTGATTCCGATGAACGTGCCCGTCAATAAAATCCGTGTTCTGGTCGTGGACGACCACCCCCTGGTGAGGGAGAGCCTGGTGGTGCTCCTCGACCGCTCAGGGGACATCGAAGTCGTGGGCTCGGCGGGTTCCGCGGAAGAAGCCTTAGGGCTCAGTCAGACGCTCAGGCCCGACGTGCTGCTGATGGACATCGAAATGCCCGGCAGAAGTCCGTTTGCCGTCGCCCGCGAGCTCAGCCAGGTGCCTGGTGCCGCGCGCGTGCTGTTCCTCAGCGCTTTTTTGACCGACAGCCACGTCCAGGAAACGCTGACTCTCAAGGGCTGCGGCTACATGGTGAAGAGCGCCAGCGTCAAAGAAATTGCCGACGCCGTGCGCTCGGTCAACCAGGGCCGCGCCTACTTCTCGAAGGAAGTGGCGTCGCGCTTCGTCGCCACGGACCAGTCGCGCGTGGCGAGGGTACAAAAATTGACGTCGCGGGAACGCGAAGTGCTACGCTGCGTCGCCCGCGACCTGTCGGGCAAGGAAATCGCCCACGAACTCGGGCTCAGCGTCCGCACGGTGGATCGCCACAAGGCGAACATCATGGAAAAGCTCGCGATCCACAGCCAGGTCGGCCTGACGCTTTACGCGATCGCCGAAGGCATGAGCGATCCGCGGCAGAGCCTCGAACCGAAGGCATGATCTGGATTCCCAGCGGCTCGCTGCGCGCGCCTGGGAAAGACACGGCGATCAAGCGTTGATCAGTCCCGTCGAAACGGCAAACCGCGTCAGACCCACCTGGTTGTGAATGTCCAGCTTGGCCATGATGTTGGCCTTGTGGTTGGTCACCGTCCAGGTGCTGATGTTCAGCTTCGTCGAGATCTCTTTCGCGCTGAGGCCCTGGCTCACGTATTTCAGGATCTCCCGCTCGCGCGGGGTCAGCATCGAAAGCCGGGTGGAGACGGCGCCGCCGACGCTGGCGAGGCTCGGGAACCGCTTCAACGTCTCTTCCGAGACGAAGCGTTCGCCGGCCGCGACCTGGCGCACGGCTTTGACCAGCTGATCGAGCGATTCGCTCTTCGTCACGAAGCCCAGCGCGCCGACTTCGAAGGCGCGCTCGACGAACAGGTCGTCGTCGTGACCCGTGATGAAGATGAACTTCACGTCCGGATACACTTTGAGCGCTTGCTCGACGAAGTCGAACGAAAAGCCGGCCTGGACTTTGACGTCCACGACGGCAACTTGAGGCATCGTCGTCGCCAAGGCGGCAAGAGCCTCGTCCGCGGTAGCGCAGCGCGCGACGACTTTGAGGTCGGCTTCCATCCCGAGGCGCGAGGCAATGCCGTCCAGCACCGCGGGGTGGTCGTCGAGAATCAGAATGGAGATGGTTTCGCTCATCCCCTCATACTAGCAAACGGGAAAGGGCCGTCCCAGTAAACAATGTTCCCTGAAAAGCGAACTCAGCTACGGCGTTGATGCAAAATGCTGGAGATCAGAAACGCCATTTCGAGGCTCTGGCTGTAATTGAGCCGCGGGTCGCAGAAGGTCTCATAATTGCGGACCAAATCGGCCTCGCGGATGCCGAGCGTGCCGCCGGTGCATTCGGTGACGTCTTCCCCGGTCAGCTCGAAGTGGACCCCGCCCAAGCGGCTGCCGCCCTGCTGATGAATCTCAAAGCACTGCTTCAGCTCGGAAAGGATGGCGTCGAAGTCCCGGGTCTTGATGTTGTCCTTGGTCTTGATGACGTTGCCGTGCATCGGATCGGAGCTCCACAGGACGTTGACCCCGGCTCCTTTCACGGCTTCGATCGCTTTGGGGAGGGCGGCCTGCACCTTGTCGTGCCCAAAGCGGGTGATGATGGTGATCCGGCCGGCCTCTCCCGTCGGATTCAGGCGGTCGATGAGCTGCAGCATGTCGCGCGGGTCGGCGGACGGGCCCCACTTGATGCCGATGGGGTTGGCGATGCCGCGGAAGTACTCGATGTGCGCGCCTTCGAGCTCGCGGGTCCGGTCGCCGATCCAGAGCATGTGGGCGCCGAGGTTGTAGTACTTGCCCTCCGGGCCGACCTGACGGGTCATCGCTTCCTCGAAGCCGAGCAGCAGGCCCTCGTGCGACGTGAAGAAGTCGATCGAGGCCAGGCTCTCTTCCTTCACCACGCCGAGCGAGGCCATGAACGCGACGGCGTCCTGGATGTTGCCGACGATGCGCTCGTAGCGCTTGCGGTGCTCGCCCTCGCCGAGGAAGCCGAGGTTCCAGTTCTCCGCGTGGTGGAGGTTGGCGAAACCACCCTGGATCATGGCTCGGATGTAGTTCAGCGTCATCGACGCGGTGTGGTAGCCGGTGAGCATCCGCTGCGGGTCGGGCTTCCGCCTCTCGGCGTCCGCTTCGAACGAGTTGATGTTGTCTCCGCGGAAGACCTGCAGCGTCTTGCCGTCGACCGTCTCGGTGTCGGCCGAGCGGGGCTTGGCGTACTGCCCGGCGATCCGGCCGACGCGCACGACGGGTTGGCGCGCGCCGTAGCAGAGGACGACCGACATCTGGAGGAGGATTTTCAGCTTGCTCGTGATCGCTTCCGGCGTGCAGTCCTGGAAGCGTTCGGCGCAGTCGCCCCCTTGCAGGAGAAAACGTTTACCGGCCGCGGCTTCCGCCAGCTGCCGCTTGAGGTTGTCGACTTCCCCCACGAACACCAACGGCGGGTAGCTCCGGATCAGGTTCAGCACGTCCCCGAGCGCGTGAGCGTTCTCGAAGGTGGGTTGCTGCTTGATCGGAAAGGACCTCCAGGAGGTCGGCGACCAGGTGCTCAGGCCTTTGGGCATTAATCCTTCCGGGTACTGGTAAAAGAGCGTAATCTGAAAGAGAATCAATGGGGTTATACACTCTCATCCCAGCGGAGGCTAGCCACTCCCGTGAGTCTCGTTCCCTTGACCTCGAACCTTGGACTCCTGGGCTACGCGACCGCTTCCGTGCTGTACCTTCTCGGGGTCCAACGGAGCGGTCAAACGAGCTGGATCAGCCGGCTTTCCTTCGCCCTGTTCGTGGTCGCCACGGTCGCGACGTCAGTGGCATTGGTGTCCGTCATGCGGACGGCTTCGGCCCTCGAAATGAGCGGTCTCCTCCTGACCAGCTGCATCGGCTGGCTGGCGATCGGGGGGCACCTCCAGTTCAACCTCAAGCTGATCGGCGCCTTCGTCGCCCCGCTGGCGACGCTGATCCTGCTGATGCAGCTGTTCACGTCGGGAGGCAGTGCGACCGCAGGAAACGCGGGTGCCGAGACGTCATGGCTGATCGCCACCCACGTGGCGCTGGCGATCTTAGGAGAAGCCTTCGCCATCATCGCGTGCGCGGTGTCGGTGCTTTACCTTTGGCAGCAGAACCTGCTGAAGAAAAAGCTCCTCGACCAG
>JAYVBB010000241.1:0-13358 GCA_043750715.1 Pseudomonadota bacterium
CTTGCGGGACATGAACGCCTCCAGCATCTTTCCAGGATCAGGAAATCATATCAGGTAGGTAGTGGGCGGCAAGCGAATCAGAAGTCGAACGAGAGGGCACCGAGGTAGCGGCGATCTTCGGTCGGCGTGACCGAGCTCGAGACGTCGACGCCGTAGGTCGCGAACTCGAGCTCGAGGAAGCCGAGGTTCACGGTGGCGCCGCCCGACATGAAACCCTGGTTGTAGCCGGCACGAAGGGAAAAGGGCGAGATGAGGAGGGGGTTGCCGAAGAACAGCTCGACGCCGGCGTGCACCAGCTTCGAGGGTTCGATTCCCTGCAGGCCATAAGACTGCTCCGCCGAGCCGGCTGGCAGGTGGTGACCGTCGAGCGAGAAGCGGAGGTTCGCCTTGCGGCCGAGGCGCGGCGTGATCGAGACGCCGACCCGGATGTCGGTCGGATCGACCGTCGACAGGGCGTTCTCGTTGGCGAAGTCGCCCTTGTACACGGTGCCGCACACGTTTTCGAGCTTCTCGGTGAACGGGTTCAGGTAGTTCTTCCGACAGCCCTGTGGCAGGTTCAGCACGGCAAGGCCGACGGTCGGGTACCAGAAGTCGGCGATCGTATACAACATCCCGAAGTCGACGCCGACGGCTTGGCTCTTGTTCGAGTCTTCCCGCAAGTTCGTCTTCATCTGCCCTTTGTCGAGCAGCTGCTCCGACGGGATGCGCTCTTCGTAGGCGTAACGTGCGGTCGGGCGGACGTTCAGGCCGACGTTGAAGCGGTTGGCGTCGTCGGTGAAGCCGAGGGTGAGAACCCCGCCGATGTCGGAGATGGCCTCGACGCGGGCGGTATCGGGCGTTTCCTTCGGGATGATCGCCTTGACCGTCGTGTTGGAGTAGAGCCCGAACGCCATCGGCGACTCGCGCGACAGGTCGAACAGCGTCACGGGAAACACCGCGGCGCGGGCCCAGAACGGCTTGTCACCCAGCTCTTCCGTCTCGGCGAGCACCGCCTCGACGCTTTTGTCCTGGGAGCCTTTGAAGCCCTGATAGAAGGTCCGGCTTTCGGAGTTGGCTCCCACGATGACGTTCGGCACCTTGGTCAGGTTGAACGTCGAACGAGACCGCGCCTTGCGCGAGCGGCCGATGCCGGCCGGGTTGGTCCAGATCGCGCTCTCGTCGTTCGCGACGGCGGTATAGGCGTTGCCCATGCCCATCGGACGGACGCCCTGGAAGTTCTCCGGGATCTCTTCGGCGCGCGCGAGCGACGGGGAACCCAGGGCAGCCACGAGGGCGACGCGGAGAACGAGCATTTTCGCGCGGTTCTTCATCAAATCTCTATCGCCAAGGTTCGGCGATGTCTTGACGAAATAGAATAAAAACCAATTAATTTATTGGGTTAAGTCTATCGGGGAGGGATCTGGGAAAGGCGGAAGTAGGCTATACTCCATTATAAGATGAAACACCCCCCGTTACCAATTTTCCTCGCCTGGGTGGCCTTGGCCGGCCCGGCATTGGCCGAAGAGCAGGACCGCGTGCTCGAGTCGAGCCGCTTTCTCGGCCGCGGCAACACCTTCGTCGCCGCCTACGACTCGGACGAAGCGACGCGCGCCAACCCCGCGACGCTTTCGGAAACCAACGTCAAGTTTCAGCTGCGTTGGCTGCAGATCGACGGCATGGTCGGCGAGAACTCGGTCGACACGTTCAACGACGTCTTCGACTTCATGCAGAAAGACGACTCGTCGGCGGTCGCGCTGCTCCAGGAGTTCAGCGACAAGTTCGGCAAGCGCCAGTACGCGCGCGGTCAGATCAGTCCCGCGGCGCTGCGCATTCTCTACTTCGAGATGTCGCCGTTCGCCTCGTCGAGCAACTACGTCGACATGCGCGTGCCGACCACGCCCGAAGTGCTGTTCCGCTCCGACACCTCCGTCGGCATGAATCTGGCCTTTGGCTTGCCGATCGGCAAATCCCTGAACGTCGGCTTGGGTCTTCAGCCCGCGCACCGCACGCTTTACCGCGGCGACGTCGAGTTCGCCGACCTCCTCGATTTCATCGACGACGACGACTTCCAACTCGAGGACCTGTTCGACAAACGCGAAGGCTTTCAGATCGGCTGGAACGTCGGCGGTATCTGGAAGCCGGCTCCGGCTTGGCGCTTCGGCATCCTCGTCGAGGATCTGGGCTACGCGGGCAACTACAGCGACTTCAAAGCTCCGCCGCCGCCGCGCCAGCAGCGCATCGACGTCGGCTCCAACTACCGGGTCGACTGGAAACCCTGGCACTGGGACCTGTCGCTCGATCTTCAGGACGCCGGCAACCCCGAGAACCTGAACTGGTTCCGTCTCGTCCACGCGGGTTCCGAGCTCGGTCGCAGCTACGTCAGCCGGGACCACGACATCGGTCTCCTCACCGGGATCAACGAAGGCTACTTCACCATGGGCGCCTTCGTTGACGTCTTTATCACCCGCTTGACGATGAGCTACTATGCGGTCGAGCTGGGCGAATACCCGGGCCAGCGGAAGGACCGTCGCTGGGCGATCACTCTGCTCTCGTCGATGACGTTCTGAGGGCCGTTTCCGTTTGAGCCACGCCGCGAGCACGCCGAGCGCCTATACTTACCGCAGGCTAATGCTGGTGGCCGGCGTCGTTTACCTGCTGTGGTGGCTGCTCGTCGTGCGGCTCCTGCCGGACGCGTTCAACCCGCTGCCCGGGAGGGTCGCGGTGTCGGCCAGCTACCTCCTGTTTTGGGCGCTGAGCTTTCGTCTCGCGTTGGTGCGGGTGCACCTGCGCGAAATCTACGCTGCCTGCTCTCTGGGCCTGACAGCGCACTACTACTACCTTTACGCGCACAACGCGGCGGATCCGAACTGGCTCGCGGGCAGCTACATCACGGTGATCGCCCTCGGCATCACGCTGGAAGTGCCCATCGTGCTCTTCTGCTATAGCGCGTTCGTGATCGCCGCCGCGTACTACGTTTCGACGCTGGGGTCCGCGGTCGTGAGCCTGCCGGGCACCGTCACCGTGCTGTTCCTGATCAACGTCGTCGGCCTGGTGCGGCGGCGGGCGGACGCCGAGCGGCATCGTCGGGAGCGCGCCGAAGCGGAGATGGCTGCGGCGGAAACCGTCAACCGGGCGAAGATGCTGTTTCTGGCGAACGTGAACCACGAGCTCAGGACTCCGCTCGCGGGGATCCTTGGCTTCGCCGATCTGTCGTCGCGGGCGAAGCTGACCAGCGACGAGCAGCTCTTCGTCGAAAGGATCGGAGCCAACGCCCGCACTCTGCTGGCTACCGTCGAGCAGATCCTCGCCCTGACCAGTAGCGAGGCGACGCCATTAAAAGTGAAACGCGAACCCGTCGATCTCCAGAAACTTCTGCAAAACTCCGTCGACTCCGTTCGCCAAAAGTCCACCGACTCGGGCGTGGGCGTCAGCGTGTCGATGATTGTCCCCGTTCCGGCGGCCGTCTCGGACGAAGGCTTGATCGGTTACGTGTTCGGGAACCTGCTCGACAACGCTTTGAAGTTCACGCTCCAGGGCTCGGTGAACGTGAACGCGCGCCTGATGGCCGGCACGGAGATGGTCGAGATCCTGGTCGTCGACACCGGCGTCGGCATACCCAAGGACCAATGGGACCGGGTGTTCGACCCGTTCATCCAGGTGCAAGCGGGCTACGACCGGGCGTTCGGAGGCTCAGGCGTCGGCCTGACGGTCGCCCGGCGGCTGGCCCGAATGCTGGGCGGCGACGTGGTGATCGAAGCCAGTGAGCCGGGCAAAGGCACGACGATGCGGTTCTTCTTCCCTCTCAGGGCCGGCGCTGCGACGTAGCCATCGTGTTCGCCAGCATTTCGAGGTCTTCGTTCTGCTGGCGCAGCTTCTTCATCTCGCCGTCGCGCCGGGCGAGCTGTTCCTTGAGGGCAAGCAGCTCCGATTCGCGTGCGTCGATGACGCGGTCTTTCATCTCGAGCATCGCGTCCGACATCTCGCTGACTTTTTTGATCGAGTCCTGCGCCATGCGGAGGATTTCGCGGTTCTCTTCTTTCGCCAGGCTCAGGTGGTCGAGAAGGAGCGCCAGCTCCGGGCTGGACGCGCGCTCGCCGGACAAGGTCAGGAATTCGCCCGCGCTGGCGCCCGAACGGGCCAGCGTAACCCGGCCGTCTTCGCTCGGGAGTGGCGGCAAAAACGTCAGGTCGTCGATCGTCGCGTTGGGCGTCGGGCCGGGCGGGAGTTTGGCTTCCGGGGCCTCGGGCAGGGTGACCGGTTCCGGGTCGGGGGCGTTGGTCCCGGCTCCGAACACCAAAAGGTGGCCCTGCTGAGTCCGGCCGATGACTTCGCCGCGGCGCAGCATACGCCAGACTTCTGCTTCGCTGAGGTCGGTCTTTGCGGCGTAATTTTCGATGCTTAGCCCGTCGCTGGCGGACTCGGGACCGGCAGCGCTGGCGCCGGCCTTAGGCTGCTCGTCATCCACGACCGGGCCCCTCTGGGACGCGGGAAGATGCCGAGAGCTCTGGCGATTTTTGCGCTTTTTGCCGCTTTGTTTGGCGCCGAACACTTAAGGCGTCTCCTGGGATGGGGCTAGGAATTTAGCTGTTTTAACTCAGGTAGGCCCCGGGTGCAACCGATCACGAGGACGTCCAGGAAAGCTTTGGAGGTCCGTCGTGGCAGATAAGAAGGCCGACAACAAGCCCGGCATTCTGCAGAGGTACAAGAACAAGATCCTGACCTTCGGTCTTTGCTTTGCAATCACGGGCGTCTGCCTGACGTTGCTCCTCCAGCATTACCGCAAGGGTGGGGGCTCCGAGGACCTGATCGGATCGCTGGAAAACCGCCTGCTCGACATGCGGTTCAACTTCCGAGGTCCCCGTCCCGGCACCGGCAAGGTCGGCGTTCTCGCGATCGACGAGAAGTCTCTGACGAAATTCGGCCGCTGGCCGATCGCGCGGAAGAACTATGAACGCCTGTTCGCGAACCTGAAGAAGCTCGGGGCCGGCCACGTCGGCTTCGACGTCGTTTGGGCCGAGCCCGAGCGTCCTCTGCTCGAGGACGTCGCAGCGAATGTCGAGCGCCTCGCCACCTTGTCGCCGACGGCGGACTGGGGCAAAGCGGGCGCGCCGGAGATCGCCGAGATCAAGAGCGTGCTCAACGCCAGCCGCGGCGACCAGTCGCTCGCCAAGGCCCTCAAGGACTACGAAAAGATCGTGCTCGGCTACATCTACTACGGCACCAAGGGCGAAGGCGACATGCTCGGGCCCGACAAGTTCTACGGCCTCGACAAGATGGCGAACTCGGAGATCGTGGCGACGATCTTTCCCGACGGCTCGGACATCAACTCCTACCCCCAATTCAAGACTTTCGGCATCGCGGGCAATATCGACTTCATCGCCGATCACGCCCCTCAGTTCGCGTTCTTCAACGGCGAGCTTTCGAACGACGCCATTTTCCGCTGGGTCCAGCTGGTGCGCACGGTAAACGGAAAGCTGATGCCGGCTTTGTCTTTGAAGCTCGCCGCGATGGCGACGGGCCGCGAACCGGTCGTCTTCTTCGACCAGTTCGGGGTGACCGAGATCGCGCTGATGAACCCCGAGAACGACCAGGACCTACTCAAGATTCCGGTCGACCAGCACGGCAACGGCCGGATTCTGCTCAATCACCTGGGCGGCCGGATGTCGCTCCCGCACTACAGTATCGCGGACATCTGGGACGACACGCTGACCGACAAGCAGAGGAAAGAGCTGAAAGGCATGACGCTGCTGCTGGGACCTACGGCAGTCGGCATCAACGACTTGCGAGCCAACCCGTTCGACTCCGGTTTCGACGGCGTCGAGCAGCACGCCACGGTCGTCGACAACATCCTGGGCGGCAACTTCATGCGTCGGACCGAGCGGATCTATACCGTAGAGATTGCCGTCCTCATCGGAATTGGGCTGCTGTTCGCTCCGCTGATGGTCTTTGGCCGCGCGGCGGTGTCCGGGATCGGGGTCTTGGCTTTCCTTGCGGGCTACTACTACTTCGACAAGTACTTCTGGTTCGCCCAGGGCGAGTGGGTCTACATCGGCATGCCGGCGATCGAGATCACAGCGCTGTTCGTAGGCACGACATTGTATAAATACGTGACCGAAGAACGCGAGAGGAAGCGGACCAAAGGTGTGCTCAGCCTCTACCTCAGCCCCGAAGTCACCAACCAGGTGCTGGCGGCAGGCGCAAGCCTCCAGCTGGGCGGCGAGAAAAAAGAACTTACCGTATTCTTCTCGGACGTCCGGAGCTTCACCACCATCTCCGAAGGCCTGACGCCGGAGAAACTCTGCGAGCTGATGAACGACTATTTCACCCCGATGGCCGACATCATCCAGCAGTCGAAAGGCGTGCTCGACAAGTATATCGGCGACGCCATCATGGCCTTCTGGGGCGCTCCAATCGAAGTGCCGAACCAGGCCGACATCGCCGCCGACGCCGCGATCAAGATGATGTACGCGCTCGACAAGCTCCGCATCGACATGCCGAAGAAGGGCTTTCCGATGATCGACATCGGCATCGGCCTGAACACCGGATTCATGTCGGTCGGCAACATGGGCTCGCCGCAGCGGTTCTGCTACACCGTCATGGGCGACTCCGTGAACTTGGGCGCGCGCCTCGAAGGCCTCACCAAGGAATACGGCGTCAAAATCATGATCAGCGAATTCACGCAAAGAAAGCTGACGCGGACGGACATGTTCACGCGTGACCTCGACGACATCCGCGTCAAAGGCAAGCTGGAGCCGGTAAAAGTGTTCGAGCTGATCCGCCCCGACATCCTGCGCAACGCGAGCGACATTCAGAACCTGGTGGGCGAATTCCATAAAGGCCGCGACTGCTACCGGAAGCAGGACTGGGCCGGATCGAAAAAAGCGTTCATGGCGTGCCTGTCGATCCGTCCCGACGACGGTCCGGCGAGCCTGTACCTCGAGCGCATCGAAGAGCGGGAAGCGATGGCGCCAATTCCCGACTGGGACGGCGTGTACACCTTCACGCACAAGTAATTGTTTGACGTAACCATCTGATTTAATGGCTAGTCCGCGAATTCCTAAGGGCAACCGGTGCCGGGCCCGAAAGATGGTACGGACCATAGAGGAGATTTGAAATGTCCAACCTGTCCCGTCTCGTTCGCCCGAGTAAGCTCAGGGTCCGCGCACCGCGCGTCCCGATCGACCTCGAGGTGAGTTCGAAGACCATCGGCACCGACGCCAACTACAGCTTCTACACGGAAGACATCTCTCGCTCCGGCCTCCTTCTCGTTTGGGAGAAGGACGTGAAGATGCCGTTCATCGTGAACACGCTTCTCGAGCTGACCATCGATCCGGGGTCGTCCTGCCTCGACAAACCGGTCAACTGCCTGGGCAAGGTCGTTCGCCGCGAAGCGACGGACGCCGACGGCAAAGGCCACGGTACGCGTCTGGGCATCCAGATCGTGCAGATGGACAACAGCAACCTCAACGACTGGGAATCTTGCTTGAGCCAGCTCGAGAAGCGCTTCGGCATCGAAGCGTCCAACAAGATCGTCAGCGCGTGAAAGACAAAGCCGCCAAGTCCCAGTCCGCGTCCCCGGTCCTCATCGTAGGAGCGGGAAACATGGGCGGCGCCTTGGCGAACGGGCTGTCCGAGGAAGGAAAGAGCTTCAGCGTCAGGGTGTACGACATCCACGAGGGGAGGCTCAACGACCTGACGACCCGGTTAGGTGTGGAAGCGGTTAGAGAACCCGCCGCGGCGTTACCCAAAGAGGGTGGCGCCGTCGTCTTTTGCGTGAAGCCGCAGGACCTAAGGGTCGTGACGGCGCCGCTCAAGGGCAAGGTGCCGCAAGGCTGCCTCGTGATCAGCATCCTCGCCGGCGTTCCGATCGCCGATGTCGAGGAAGCGCTCGGCTATGACGGTCCCGTGGTGCGGGCGATGCCGAACATCGCGGCGACGGTGCACGCAGCCGCAACTGCCATGTGCGTCAACGACGTTGCCACCGAAACTCATAAAGCCCTTGCCGAAAAGATTTTCAAGGCGATCGGCGAGGCCGATTGGACCAAGGAGAGCCTGCTAGACGCCGTCACGGGTCTGTCGGGGAGCGGGCCGGCCTACATCTATATGGTGATCGAAGCCCTTACCGACGGCGGCGTCAAAATGGGCATTCCGCGGGCGCTGGCCGCGCGCTTGGCGGTGCAGACCGTGCTGGGCTCCGCGATGCTTGTCAAAGAGACGGGCCTGCACCCGGCCGTGCTGCGCGACCAGGTCACGACTCCGGGCGGGACGACGATCAACGCCATCCACGAACTGGAAGATCGCGGCCTCCGGGCGATGCTGATCAGCGCCGTGGAAACCGCGACCAAAAGGTCGGCGAAGTTGAGGAAGAAGTCGAAGTAGGGCGAGGGGTCGGCGTCAGTCGCGGATCTTATTCAGAAACTTGTCTTCGCTCGACGACGTGAAGATGTGTGTCGAATGGGGGTGGTCCGTCGTCTTTCCGGGAACGTAGAGGCCGAACACCTTGCCGCCGACTTTGTCGGGCAGGAAAGCGCTGTCGCTTCTCAGCTTCACCTTGAGGTCGCCGGGGAACGTCAGCACGATTTCGTTATCCCACGCTTCACCGACCTGCTGGGCGCCTTGGAAGGGTTTGAAGCTCATGGCGACCATGCCCCGGTGGGTGCTGATGCCGACGTACGTGCCGTCGAACGAGCTGCCGTCGCCGTCGTTCCAGAGGTAGCCTTTGTTGTCGGAGATGAAGACGTTGCGGCCCGCGATGGGGAGGTTGGCGACGTCCTGGACGGCGCGGGTGTCCTTCAGCGAAGGCGTCAGGCGGACGACGACGTTCTTTTTCTTGTTGTTCAGGACCTTCCAGTTCACCGGAGCGAAGCCTTCGAGCGTGAATTCACTCTTTTTCAAGAGCTCCTGAAACTTTCTCTGCTTCGGGTCGTCGTCTTCCTTGGCGTACTCCTCGATCAGCACGGAGATCGTGCCGTCGGGCTTCACCGTCCAGACGTGGTGCAGGTAGATCTGGCCGTAGTCGCCGCCGCTGTTGCCCCAGTTGGATTCGAGCGGGCCCTTGGCGGAGCCGCGCCAGGTGCTCCGCGAAGCGCCGATGCCTTCGAGTTTTTTGCCAGTGGCGTCGAGCACGAAGACCTCGCAGCTGACTTCGAGGCGGCTGCGGATCTCGTCCGCCGTCAGCGGTTTGTTTTCGGCGTGGGCGACGCCGGCGAGCAGGGACGCGAGGGTCAAGGTCAGTTGGAGCGGGCGATTCATGGATTCTCCTGTGTGAGTAGAGGCACCGTTCAATCCAACTTGACGTACGTCAGCTCGAAGGTTGCATCGGACTCACTATTTTCGACGGCGAGCTTTTGGCTATAGGTATTGAGGCACGGCTCCTCGCCGCGCGGCGCGTTCCACGCCCCGGCGGCGCCTAGCACGACGCCTATCAGCCCTGCGGCGAGCGCCGGCCAGAGATAGCGCCGGTTGCCGCGGGTCGCCGCGAGCGTCGCAGCCTGCCAGCCGCGAAGCTCCTTCTCCGTCGGCCTGTCGCCGCGCAGCGTGTCGAGCATCTGGTCGAGTTCCGGATCTCTCTTGTCCATGGCTTACCTCTCTCCCGCGTGGGTTTCGCGGAGCATGTCTTTCAGATTTTCCTTCGCCCGGTGCACGTGGCTCTTGACGGTTCCGACCGGAACGTCGAGCAGCGCCGCGATCTCCGCGAGGGTCAGATCCCGGTCGACCAGCAGCAGAATGACTTCCTGCTCCAGTCCCTTCAGGCGCGCGATGGCCCGGCGCAACAGCCGCTTTTGGTCGCCCTCGGCGCCGGCGCGCTCGTCGGCGACCTGGTCCGGGTCTACGACGTGCAGCACGCGGCCCTCGCTGCGGCGGCCTTCGAGGCGGACGAGCCGGGCGATGCCGTAGGCGTACATCCGGAGCGACCCCACAGTCGGCTGAAAGCTGCCGCCGCGAACCTTCATCACGAGACGCAGCAGCGTTTCCTGCACCAGATCGGCCGCGATTTCGCGCGGGAAAACCACCTGGAAATATGAGAGGAGCCCGGGGCTGAGTTCCCGGACGACCTGGCTCCACGCGATGTCGCTCTTAGTCATCCTAGGACCATACCTTTCTAAGACTGCCAAGGGAACGCGATGGAGCGGTCGACGTCCTGGGATTTTACCGGAGCGTCCTCCGGCTCGACCAGGAACGGCGCCTCCGGAAGCACCGGATCCGAGACGAAGGCGTGGCGGAGGTCGGACGACGTGAAGTCGACGTCGTCGTGCACGGCTTCGGTGAACTCCGCCCAGACGAAGACGGTATCCTTGGCCGTGGCCTGGCGGAGGCTCGCCGCCGTGAAGTTGGCGCGCCAGAAATTAGATGACGTCAGATTCGCGCCGACCAGGCTCGCGTAGTGGAAGTCGGCGGCATAGGCGTTGCAGCGCGACAGGTCGGCTTGATCCAGCGTCGCGTAGCTCAGGTTGGCTTCCGCGAGGTTCGCAAACTGGAGGTGGGCGCCCTGGAAGTTGGCTCCCGTGAGGTTCGCGTGCGAGAGGTCGGTCCGGTGCAGGCGGGCGCCCTGGAAGTTGGTGTTGACGAGGCGGGCGCCCTGAAGCGTGACCCAGCTGAGATCCGCCTTGCGGAAGTTGACGCTCGTCAGATCGACGCCGACCAGGTTCATGCCGAGGAGTTTGGCTCCGGTGAGATCCGCGCCGCGTAGATCGGCTCCGTTCAGGTTGGCGCCGCGCAGGTCGACGCCCCTGAGGTTGGCGCCGCGCAGGTTTGCTCCCCTGAGGTCCGCGTTGACCAGGCGGGAGTGGGACAGGTTGGCGCCTTCGAGGGGACCGAGCACGAAGTTGGCTCCGGACAGGTCGCACCGAACGCAGCTCCCTTCATTCAGCGCGTTCCAGACGGGATCCGCCCCAGCGGTGGGGGAGAGGGCGAAAAAGGAGAGTAGGACGAGCAAGCGCATGCGGATCCCTTTCGGAGTGGCCGGTTTGTGGTGCCACTCCTACTTGCGCGAACCGGGGTGAAAGGTTGCAAAGAATGCAAAAACCTATCACATCGAATACTTGGAGCCCGACGCGAGGTTCAGCGCGCGTAGTCCGCGAGAAATTCGTCGAGCTCCGGCCAGGCGTAGCCCAGCCAGTATTTGAGCGACGCTTCCTTTTTCTCGAGGTAGTCGTCGTCCGCCATCCAGCCCGTGAGCATCGCTTTGGTGTCTTCGACGACGGCGAAGGCATACGTTTCGGCGCGGTCTTCGAAGACATTTGTGGTCGAGTAGGAGGTCGCAAAGCCGTCCTGGGAGTGGAGGTCGTAGCCCTCGACTTCGTTGTAGTCGGAGCCGTAGCGGAAGCCCGCCGGATTGAGGTCGGTCCAGGCTTTGTTCCATGCCGCGTTCACGAACAGCTGGGTGTCCAGGACGTGAAAGAATTCATGCTGAATCACCAGCGAGCGAGCGACGTCGGTGCAGCCCGATTTGACGTTGAGGTAGATGGTGCGGTCGGTGGTGGTGACGCCTCCGGCCTCCCATTTCACTCCTTCCATCTTGAGGTCGTCGACCAGCCAGATTCGGAGCGGACCGTGTTGGCGCAGAAAGGCGAGCGGGTAACGGCCGAGCTCGCTGCGCAGGGATGCAAGGAAGGCCTCGGCGAGTTTTCCCTGGGACGGCTCCATCGGCTCGCAGTCCACTCCGGCTCGTTGGCACGTGCGATCGGCCAAAGCGATGCGAACGCCGAGCTCTGCGGTCGCCGAGGCGGCCGAGTCGCTGAGCGCGGCCGAAGACACTTCGCCCGTCGGGCAATCATCCGTCTTCCGGCCGACGCCGATGTCGTCGTTGCCTGCTGGCGAGAAGCCGCAAGCGGGCAGGAGAACCAGGGTGCTTATGAGAAAGAGACGCATCGCCACCTCAAGGGTCGAACAGGAGGCCATCTGCCCCTGCCTCTGTTTTAACCGAGGAAGCAGATACACCGAAAACCCGTTTCAGCCTAGCCGGGTCGAAGGTCGGCGCGGCTTTGCCCTCGCCGTCGACGCGCCCTTTGTCCAAGCAAATCACGTGCTCCGCGAAACGACGAGCGAGCGAAAGATCGTGAAGGCTCAGGACGACGGTGCGGCCCTCTCCGGCGATCCGGCGTAGAAGGGCCAGGAGGTGCAGGGCCGCGCCGATGTCGAGGTTGGCCGTGGGTTCGTCGAACAGGAGGCAGGGGGCGTCGCCGGCTAGGGCGCGGGCCACCTGGACCTTCAGGCGTTCCCCGCTGGAAAGGGTCGGCACTTCGCGAGCGGCGAAGGCTTCCATGCCGACGAGCGACAGCGCCTCGTCGGCGCGCGCGAAGTCGCCGCCGGTCGGCAGACCCTGGTGCCAGGGATAACGGCCCATGACGACGCAGTCGCGCGCCGTGAAGGCGAACGGCACGTCGGATTCGGCGGGAATCCAGCTAAGCACTTTCGCGCGGAGATGCGGTGGAGAAGCGGTGACGACGCGGCCGCCGAGCGTCACGCTGCCGGAAGTCACGGGTTCGAGCCCGGCCAGGGCACGCAGCAGCGTCGATTTGCCGGCGCCGTTGGGACCGATCAGGACGGCGAGCTGCCCGCGCTCGACGGTGCACGTCACGCCGTCGAGCACGAGGCGGTCGCCTTTGTGCACGCTCAACCGTTGGGTCGAAATCATGCGGGCGCCCCCTTGCGGTGACTGGACCACAGCAACCACAGAAAAAAGGGCGCTCCGAGGAGGGACGTCAGAATGCCTACCTGGAGCTCGGCCGGGGCGCGCACGGTGCGCGCCACGAGGTCGGCGATCAGCATCAGCGTCATGCCGTTCAGTGCCGACACGAGAATCAGGCGGCGGTGCCGGGGACCGACGAGCAGGCGGGTGAAGTGCGGGACCACCAGGCCGACGAAAGGGACGGCGCCGGCAACGGCCACGGCGGTCCCGACGAGCAAAGCCGTCGAAGCGATCGCCCCTCGGCGCAGCGTCCGGAGGTCGATGCTGAGATTCGAGGCCTGATGCTCTCCGAGAGCGAGGACGTCGAGGCGAGGGGCTAGCCTCGTCATCCAGACGAGTCCGACGACCATCGGTGGCACGGCCATCGCCACGTGCTCCATGCCCTTGCCGTCGAAGCCGCCGAGCAGCCAATGCATGACTCCCTGAGCCTTCTGGTAGTCCTCGAGCGTGAGCGATACGACGAGCGAGGTCAGAGCCGAGGCAAGCGCGTTGAACGCGAAACCGACGAGCAGCAAAAATTCCAAAGTCGGGGTTCTGAGGCGCGAGGCGACCGCGAAAATTCCCATGGTCGCGACGACGCAGCCCGCAAAGGCCGCGAGCGGCAGCGTCAACCAGTGCCACGTCGCGGCTCCCGTGTAAAACAGCAGCGCCGCGCCGCAGGCGCCGCCCGCTTCGGTGCCGAGGATCG